>NZ_JAAVNG010000008.1:251140-368789 GCF_012923605.1 Advenella sp. EE-W14
GGGGGGGGGTCGGATTGGGTGGTTTGGGCAGGAACAACTACCCCCGAGACAGGTGGGGCCAATTCGTCTTCATCGTTGAATAAAGAAGTTTCCAGCAGTTTCCAGGCAAAAAATGTAATGCCCAGCACCACGGCCAGTAATAATAAAAATTTACCAAATGCTTTCATGAGCATCCTTATTAGCTAAAATTATGTTTGTGTATTGCTGATGACAATTATCCCCACGCGCAATGAGGATTAACGACTATAACTCAAATTATAGTGAGAATCTTCTCATTTCAAGTGAAATTTTGACTAAAAATTTCGCTGGGTTTCAGATGGTTTTTTCCTGAAGCCGGATTCTGTCAAAAAAAGGGCGTAAGAAAATAGAATATTAACAATTCCGGCTATCAGAAAAATGACAGGCACAGAAAAATCCAGGCTTAGCAAAAGGCCGGTAAGAAGAGCGCTGGCAATCAGGAAAAGGGCGTTCAGGATATTGTTGGCGCCAATAATGCGTGCTGTATGCGTTTTTAATGTTGTTTTCTGAATGAAAGTATACAAAGGCACACTATACACGCCGGCACAGGCACTTAACATGAATAAATCAAACATGGTGCGCCAGTTTTCCGGACGGGTAATGAATTCAGCGGCAGAGAGCAATTTTTGCGTGTCGGGAACCGTCATCGAAAAATATAGGTCAACCGTAAACAGACTCATTCCCGCAGCGCCCAGGGGAACCAGCGATAGTGGCGAGCGCTTCAGGCCCAGTTTCTCACAGGATAGGGAGCCTGTTGCCACACCCACTGAAAAGAGCACCAGTAGTACGGCCGCCACATGTTCATTGCCTTTCAGGATGTCTTTGGCAAAGAGCGGGAAAAGAGCAAGAAAGACCGCACCGAAAAACCACATCCAGCTAATCAGCAGCATGCTTTTGAAAATCATGGGATTTTTTCGGGCGATGGACAGGTTTTTAAGGGTTTCGGTAAAAGGGTTCCAGTTTATTTTATTATCAGCCGGTTTTTTTTCCAGGGGAGGAATAAATTGTGCACTGATTCTGCCGGCCACTGCCAGCAGCAGACAGGCAAATGCAGCCCAAAGGTGACCGTAACCCGGGATGGCCACCAGGACTCCTCCGGCAATATTGCCTAATAGAATGGATACAAAGGTGCCCATACTGACCAGTGCATTGCCGCCCATCAAGGATTTGTCGTTGAGCACCTGGGGAAGATAGGCGAATTTGGCGGGCCCAAAAATGGTAGAGTGCAGACCCATCAGGAAAATGCAGACCAGCAGAATGATGACCGATTGCGTATAAAGGCCAAAGGTCGCCAATAGCATAATGCCAATCTCTGCATTCTTGACGTTGCGCATAATACGGATTTTGTCATATTGGTCTGCTAATTGTCCGCTAGTGGCAGAAAACAGCAGGAAAGGAAAAATAAACAACCCACCGATAATGACACCAGCCATGCTGGATGGGAACCATTGAGTTTGCCATTGATAGGTCAGTAAAATTGTAATGGCAAACTTGTAAAGGTTATCGTTGGCCGCGCCACAGAACTGGGTCCAGAAAAAAGGGGCAAAACAGCGTTTTTTCAAGAGAGAAAATTGGTGAGGGAGAGGTTGCTGTTTCATTGATCACCCTTTGAGTATGTTTGATTTTATTGTTAAGTTATTGAAAAAAATGAACTATTACCATTCTGCTATGGAAGTGTAAATACTTAAATTGTAAAATACTCCGGAGTATGAATGTCAATTGCTTGCGGGGTATTATCCTGCAAATACGGGATGAAGTCATGACGCGTTTATTGTTGGGTTTTCTGCTTTCAATTTCAATGCCGGTACTGGCCATGGGCAAAGCACCTACCGAGCTTGAAAAATCAGCCGGTCAATGGGGTATTGTCACCTGTGAGGAAGTTGTTCAGACGTTGAACAGAAACCACTTGTCAGGTCAAATCAATGAAACGCAATTGACCGAAATCTTGCGAACATTGAATACCCGCCAAAAATTACCGGCTTATTTTGTGATGAAGCAGCAGGCACGTGAGCAGGGTTGGAGCCCGGGGCGTTATTTTTCAGATATTCCCGCCTTAAAAGGTAAGTCCTTGGGGGGTGACCATTTTGGTAATTATGAACGCAGATTGCCCAAAGGTAGCTGGAAAGAGGCTGATCTGGATTATTGGGGCAAAAAACGCAATGCCAAGCGTTTGGTATTCAGCGCAGATGGTCGTCAGCGTTACGTTACGGTAGATCACTACGAGACATTTCACAAGGTGCCATCATGTCAGTAAAATCTTCTTTTATCTCGGCGCGTCGCTTGAAAAAAAAAGCGGCGCGTTCCGTTCTGGTTTGTGAATTAAGTCGTATTGGCAATATCGATGAAGTTTATGATTTGCTGCAGCTTGAGTTGGCGTTGCCGCCATACTTTGGTCGTAATCTGGATGCCCTGTATGACAGTCTTAGCACCGATGTCAAAGGTCCTTTCAAAATTGTCTGGTTGGATCATGCCAGCAGTGCGGATGCCTTGGGTGAGATGAACTATGAAGGTCTGATTGATATTTTCAGGGCGGTGGCTAGTGAGCGGGATGATGTGGAGGTGGTGCTGGGGTAAGGATGGGCGGGCTCGGGCTATGCAAGATTTGGTCGCAGTCGAGTGGGTTGACACAAAATTGCCACAGTGTTGATTCAGGCAATAAAAAAGCCGCTTGAGTAAGCGGCTAATTCATTGATTTCATTATAAATTCTTTGGTGGCTCTTCCCCGATTCGAACGGGGGACCTGCGGATTATGATTCCGTCGCTCTAACCGACTGAGCTAAAGAGCCAATTACTTAAATCAATCTAAGTAAGAACGTAATTATGCATGTTCTTTTTTTAAAAAGCAACGGTTTTTTATGCTGCCCCTAAAAAACCAGCATTTATGTATTTTTGATGTCATTTTTACAACAGTGTAGCTGATACACTTGAAGATTGTTTTTTTCTTATATCTGAACAAGCATGTCTACATTTCCGCAAACCAGTCTTGACTGGACCAAAAAACTGATTGGCTTCGATACCACCAGTCGTTATTCAAATCTTGAGTTGATCGAATACATTAAGGCATATCTGACGCATTGTGGGGTAGAGAGCTTTTTGGTGTTTAATGCAGATGGCAAAAAGGCCAACCTGTTTGCCACTATTCCTGCAGCCAATCAGGAACACCTTGTCGGAGGGTTGGTGTTATCGGGGCATACCGACGTGGTTCCTGTCGATGGGCAGGACTGGAATAGTGAGCCTTTTGTGGCGCAAGAACGGGACGGGCGTTTATACGGGCGTGGTGCCTGCGACATGAAGGGGTTTATTGGGACGGTCCTGGCACTGGTGCCTGAATTTACCCAGTCCCATCTGAAAGCACCGTTGCATCTGGCTTTTTCCTTTGATGAGGAAATAGGTTGTCTGGGGGCCCCCCTTATGTTGCAGGAACTGGCGCAAAAGGGCATTAAACCGGCGGGTTGTATTGTGGGTGAGCCGACAGGCATGCGGCCGGTTGTGGCGCATAAGGGGATTAGCGCGTACAAATGTATCGTACATGGCTGTGCCGCGCATTCATCATTAACCCCAGTGGGTACAAATGCCATTGAATATGCCGCGCGTATTATCTGCATGTTCCGTGACTTAACCGATGAAATAAAACGAAAAGGGCCGTTTGATGCGTATTTTGATGTGCCCTTTACCACCGGGCAAACCAGTACCATCCAGGGCGGCAATGCCATCAATACGGTGCCTGCACATTGTGAATTCCTTTTTGAGTACCGTACATTGCCGGCACAATCACCCACTGAAATACTGGGACGGATTGAATCTTATATTAATGATGTCCTGGTGCCGCAAATGAAAAAAGAAAATCCCGATGCCGGTATCGAGCTGATTAAGCTGGCCAGTGCGCCGGGTATGGAAACGGCTGAAAAAGAAGCCATCATGCAACTGGTGCGTGGGCTGACCAAAGAAACGGAAATCGCTAAAGTGGCTTATGCAACGGAAGGCGGCCTGTTTCAGCAGGCCGGGATTCCAACGGTTATTTGTGGGCCAGGAAGCATAGAGCAGGCGCACAAGGCCAACGAATACATTGCTCTGGAGCAATTGGCTAAATGCGAGACGTTTTTAAGAAGTGTGTGTGCCAGTCAGCAAGTGGACTGAGTCATTCACACTAAATAAAACTAAAAAATTAAAAACACAGCCGTAAGAAAAGGGCTGCGTTTTTTATCATGTGGCTTGCCGTTCAATTGGCTTGCCGCAGCGCGCGCAGGATTTTTTGTCCGGCACGGCCATCGGCTTGCAGGCCCAGTCTGGTTTGTTCGACTTTGATGGCCTCACGGGTTTTACTGCCAATCAAGCCATCCACTTCGCCAATATCATGACCTTTTTGCAGCAGTATTTTTTGCAAGGTAATCCGTTCGCTACGTGACAGGCCCAGATCATCAGTCGGCCAGGCTTTTTTGAAGGCACCTTCACCTTTAAGGCGATCAGACAGGTGGGCAATGGCCAGGGCATAGCTTTCTGCCGCGTTATAGCTGTAGATAACGTCAAAATTCTTGAAAACCAGGAAAGCCGGACCATTGACCCCTGCGGGTGTAAGCAGGCCCGCTTGCATGGAAGTGGGGGCTAGTTTGTTTAGCGGTTGGCCATTGACGTCGGTAAGGCCTTTGTTGATCCAGGTTTGCAGGGTCCGTTTCTTTTTGCGGCCTTCACCGGCAATGGAAAGATTATCGGGCAGTTTGACTTCAAAGCCCCAGGGCTGACCGCTGTGCCAGCCATTCTTGGCCAGGTAGTTGGCCGTAGAGGCCAGGGCATCCTCGGTATTGTCCATCAGGTCGCGGTGTCCGTCACCATCAAAATCAACGGCAAGGCGCTCAAATGTGGTGGGCATGAATTGGGTATGTCCGAAAGCACCTGCCCATGATCCAACCAGGCGCTCGGGGGTAATGTCGCCAGATTGCAGGATCCTGAGTGCAGCAAAGAATTCTTTCTGGAAAAACGCCTGTCGGCGTCCATAGCAGCTTAAGGTTCCCAAAGCCTGAACCAGTGGGTATTTGCCGAACGTTTGGCCAAAGTTGCTTTCCACTCCCCAAACGGCAACCACTGTTGCAGGGTCAACCCCGTATTTTTCCTGGATGCGGGCCAGGGTATTTTTATGAAGACGAAGATTTTGCAGGCCTTCCTGGATGCGTTGTTCATCAACAAGCGCCGCCAGGTAGTCCCAGATGGGTTGCTTGAATTCAGGCTGATAATCCAGTTTTTCCAGGATGCTCATGTCAGGGACAATACTGTCAGTGAATTGTCTGAAAGAGGAGGCGGAAATACCGGCTTTTTGTGCTTCAGGCTGCAGTCTGTCCAGGCAGGCGGCAAAGTCGGTATTTTGTGCCTGTATGGGAAAACTGGCACAAAAAAACAGGGGAATTAAGGAAAGTAAGCCGCCAAAGCGGGAAATGGCTGGTTTTTTTGGAAAATAGCGGGCCATGAATATCTCTCTTGTTTGTCCTGAAGTCAATGGATTGTAGCAGTATGAAGCATTTGCATTAGCCAGGTGCTTTTTTTCCTGTAACTTTTGATGAATATCCTGCTAATATCAGTCTTGTGTTTTTTTCTTCGATTACAGGCGGGTTGCGGTAAAACAGGTAAAATTGCAGTTCAGAAAAAGTAATGCAAGACAAATAAAATAAACTTTTTCTAAAATTCAGTGTCATTTATCTTGTGATAAGTCACGAAGGCCAAATAGACATGGTTGTAGCGCATGAAAGGGTAAGCGTTGTTTGTGTCCAGGCATGAATTTGCTTATAAAACCGACTGTTAATATATATATAAACCAAGCAGTAAGGTATTGCCTGGTTTTACTGAAAAGAGATGATGTCGCATGAAGTTTAAAGTATTAGTAGCTGCGTTGGCATTCATTGCCACCTCCGGGTGTGTATATGCCGACTCCGAAACCGTCAGCAAGGTTGATCAAGTGGGTCAGGCCCAGGTCATCCAGCCTGTGTTGGCCCGGCAATCGGCCGAGTCAACGGCAGGCAAAACCGAATCGGTAACTTCAGGCAGCCTGAAAAAGCCACAGAAACAAGCGCTTTCCCCAGATATCGAGCATGCCAAGGCGGCCATTATTGTTTCAAACATTCTGACCCGTTTCGAATATGATAAAAAACCGTTGGACACCTTCATGTCCCACGCGGTTTTTGATGAATATCTGAAAATGCTCGATCCTTCAAAAATGTTTTTTCTGAAGTCCGATATCGAGAAATTTTCAGCTGTGAAAGATCAAATGAATGACATGCTGCTAAATGGCCGCCTGGAAATTCCGTTTGATATTTTTGAAATTTACCAGGACCGCGTTGAACAGCGTTTTGATCACGCCTTGTCCACCCTGAAAGAGGATTTTGATTTTTCCATTGACGAGTCTTTTGAGCTTGACCGAAAGAAAAGCAAATGGGTTGAGACCAATGAGGAAATCAATGATTTGTGGCGCAAGCGGGTCAAGAATGATTATTTAAGATTGAAGCTGGCAGGCAGTTCTGATCAAAAAATCAAGGATACGTTAAGGAAGCGTTATATTAATAATCGCAACCAGATTTTACGCATGAGCAGTGAAGATGTCAGTGAGATGTTCATTAATGCGTATGCCAGCAGTACCGATCCGCACACCAATTATTACAGCCCTTCTTCAGCCAAGAACTTTGATGTGCAAATAAGCCTGTCTGTCGAGGGAATTGGCGCTGTATTGCAAAAGCGTGATGAGTATGGCCAAATCCGTGAAGTGGTGCCAGGTGGGCCTGCTGACAAGTCCGGACAGATTCAGCCGGGTGATCGCATTGTGGCTGTCGGTCAGGGGGCAAAAGGTCCCATGGAGGACGTGATTGACTGGCGTCTTGATGATATCGTCAACAAGATTCGCGGCAAACGCGGCAGTACAGTCAGGATCGAAATCATTCCTGCCGAGGGTGGTATTGACGGTAAGCCGAAAGTCGTCACCCTTGTACGTCAAAAGGTAACGCTTGAGGACCAGGCTGCCAAATATAAAATACTTGAAGTTGAAAATGATGGTCAAACCAGAAAAGTGGCTGTGATTACTATCCCCAGCTTCTATGAAGACTTTGATGCCCGTGCCCGCGGGGAAGAGAACTTTAAAAGTGTGACGCGTGATGTTCGCGCCATTCTGGAGGAACTGAACAAGGCCAATGTTGATGGCGTCGTTTTGGATATGCGCAATAATGGCGGTGGTTCCCTGACTGAAGCGGCAAACCTGAGTGGATTGTTTATCGGAGGGCCGAGCCCGATTGTGCAGGTGCGCACTGCCGAAGGCTCGGTGTCCAATGTGCGCAGCATGAAAACAGACATGGTGTGGGATAAGCCTCTGGCAGTATTGGTTAACCGTATTTCCGCGTCGGCATCCGAGATTTTTGCAGGAGCCATGCAAGATTACGGACGTGGCGTGGTGCTGGGTGATCCTACCTGGGGTAAAGGGTCGGTGCAAACCATTCGTGGGTTGAACGAATTTTTGCGTCGTCCCCAGGATGAAGAACTGGGTTCCCTGAAATGGACCATCCAGAAATTTTTCCGTGTCAATGGCAGTTCAACGCAGGTCAAGGGTATTGTGCCCGATATCATCTTCCCTACGGTGTTTGATGCCAAAGAACTGGGTGAATCCAGTTATGAAAATGCCATGCCCTGGACTGAAATTGACCCCGCTTCATACAAACCTGTGGGGGATTTGAAGCCAACCATTGTCAATTTGGCCCGTTTGCACAAAGATCGTGTTAGCGAATCGGGAAGCTGGAAGTTAATGCAGGATGAATTGGACTACGCCCGCAAGCTCTCAGACCAGAAAGTCATTTCCCTGAACTATCAAACCCGTCTTGAAGAACGTGAAAACATGGAAGCCCAACGTAAGGATTTTGAGGCCAGACGCAAGGAGCTGGGAGAGTCCGATGTGGGTAGCTTCCGGCTTGATGATGGCTTGCAGGCAGGCGAGGGCAATCTTAAAGAAGAGCTGGCCAATGAGAAAAAACGCAAGGACAATATTGATATTGCGGCCAAAGAGGCGGCCAATATTGTCGCGGATATGGTCAACATGAAGTAAACCACAAGCAAGAAGCAAGCCTTCATCAATAAGGCGGCTTCTTGCAGGATGATAATAATTGAGCCATTGCATGCCAGTTCGAGCCGTTGTCGTGTTTTTGAACCTATTGTTGCTCTTTTTTCTGGGGCCTTCAATGGCATTGGCCAGCAATGGTCCTGCCGAGCCGCCCCGTCCTGCATTAACGGTTTCTGTCCAGCAGGTTGATTTTGTTGAAATGGAAAGAATCCTGTCTGCCACCGGCAATATTCGCCCATGGCAGGATGCCAGTGTAAGTGTGCAAACCACTGGTTTGCGCCTGAAAGCGGTTTTTGCCGATGTGGGTGATGTCGTCCAGGCCGGGCAACTTCTGGCTGAGTTTGATGACACCATCATCAGGACGGAAATTGACCAGACCAGGGCGGCTATCATCCAGGCTCAGGCCAGTCTTGAGCAAGCGACCCAAAATGCCAAGCGTATCCGTCGTCTCATGGGTAGTGGCGCGGTCAGTCAACAAGAGGCAGATCAAATCCTGGCGGCTGAAAAAATCAATCAGGCTCAACTGGCCTCGGCCCAGGCTGCATTGCTTGGGCAGGAGCAGCGTTTGGCTTATACCCGGTTGCTGGCACCTTATGATGGGGTTGTTTCGGCAAAGTCTGCCATCTTGGGGGCCGTTTATAGTCCCGGTCAAGAGCTTTTTCATCTGATTGTCCAGAATAAGCTGCAATGGGAAGCGTCGGTCTCGAGCCGCCATTTGAGCGAGCTTGAGACGGGGACAAAAGCGATTTTGCATGTTGGGGAGGGTGTTGTTGAAGGGACGGTCAGGCAACAGTCGCCCGCTCTGAATGAGCAAACCCGGCAGGCTATCGTGTATGTGGATCTGGTTCCCAGTCCCTTGGTTAAGGCAGGCATGTTTGTCAGGGGGGACTTTAAACTGGGTACCCGTGAAGTTATTGTATTGCCGCGTCAGGCCCTGGTGTTGCGGGATGGCTTTTATTATGTATTTGTTCTCGAGGAAAATAACAGGGTTGCATTGCGGAAAATAGGCATCGGCCAGTCTTTACCCGATGGCGTGGAAGTACTTTCCGGCTTGGTTGCAGGTGATACGATCGTGGTCAAGGGGGCACGCTTCCTTGAAGATGGTGATACGGTTCGTGTGGCTCAGGTTGCCGCTGATACAGTACCTGGAATGGCTTCCGTTACAGCTTCCGGTGCAGCCTTTGCCAGGGCCGGGCAGTAAATATCATGAACGTATCCGCCTGGTCAATCAGGAATCCTTTACCGGCCTGCATGATTTTCGTGTTGTTGACCTTGATGGGCCTGTTTTCATTCCATCAGATGAAAATCCAGAATTTTCCTGATATTGATTTGCCCACGGTTGTGGTGACCACCGTGCTTGAGGGGGCTACGCCTTCGCAGCTTGAAAATGATGTTGCCCGCAAGATGGAAGACAAGCTGGCAACCGTGCAGGGTATCAAACATATTTTCAGTACCTTGGAAGATGGCGTGGCGACTGTCACGGCCCAGTTCAATCTTGAAAAACCCACCCAGGAAGCGGTTGATGATGTGCGTAGTGCCATTTCTGCGATCAGGAACGATTTGCCGGCCGATATTCGTGAACCTGTGGTTACAAAACTGGAGATGGCAGCCCAACCCATATTGGCTTTTACAGTTCACTCCAGCCGGATGGATCAGACTGATCTGTCCTGGTTTGTGGACAATGAAGTCGCTAAAGCGTTGCTGGCGGTGCCTGGTGTTGGCGCAGTCAATCGGGTGGGGGGCGTCGAACGTCAGGTCAAAATAGAGCTTGATCCGGTTCTGATGCAAGGCCTGGATGCCACGGCAGCGGAAATCTCCAGAAAGCTCAGGGATATTCAAAAGGAATTGTCAGGTGGAAAAACCGAACTGGGCAAGCAGAATCAGCCCATTCGAACCCTGGGGGCGGTCAAAACCGCCGCTGAGCTTGGTAATATTCAAATTCCCTTGAATAATGGACAGGTCATTACCTTGTCTGATGTTGCCACCATTACCGATACTTATGCCGATCCGGAAACGATCGCTTTCATGGATGGCAGGCCGGTGATCGCCTTTGAGGTGTCACGCAGTCGGGGAGCGGGTGAAATCGAGGTGGGCCAGGGGGTTGTTGAAGCGTTGACAACGCTGCAGGGCAAATATGCCGATATTGAATTTGAAAAGGCTTTTGACATGGTTGCACCCGTGAAGGGTGAATACAATGGCTCCATGCATATGCTGTATGAGGGCGCTTTGCTGGCTGTGGTGGCCGTTTGGCTATTCCTTAGAAATGTTCGGGCAACCCTGATTTCAGCCGTTGCCTTGCCCATGTCAATCATTCCTGCTTTTATCGGGATGTATTTCCTGGGCTTTACCGTTAATGTGGTCACACTGTTGGCGCTTTCTCTGGTGGTGGGTATTCTGGTAGATGATGCGATTGTGGAAGTGGAAAATATCGTGCGTCACCTGAGAATGGGCAAGACGCCTTATCAGGCAGCGATGGAGGCGGCTGATGAAATTGGGTTGGCCGTGGTGGCGACCACTTTTTCATTGATTGCGGTTTTCTTGCCAACGGCATTCATGAGTGGTATTGCAGGCAAGTTTTTCAAGCAATTTGGCTGGACGGCCTCTTTGGCCGTTTTTGCTTCCCTGGTGGTCGCACGCATGCTGACACCCATGATGTGCGCCTATATTCTGAAACCGGCTGTCCGGGAGGACAAGGATGCGGCCTGGATGCGGGGATATCTGTCTCTGGTTAAAAAGTGCCTGCATCATCGCTGGATAACCGTGATTTTGTCGGGTTTGTTTTTTATTGGCTCAATCATGATTGTGCCTTTGTTGCCCACCGGTTTCATGCCGGCTGATGATACTTCCCAGACTCAGGTTTATCTTGAGTTGCCACCTGGCTCCCAAATTGAAGAAACCACAGAGGCAGCCAATCACGCTCTTACCCTGTTGGCCGGCAATCCGTATATAGAAGGCATTTATACCAGCATAGGTGGTGGGGCGGCCGGGGGTGACATGTTTGCCATCGGGACCACGCAGGATGTGCGTAAAGCGACTTTAACCATCCTGTTGAAAAATCGGGGTGACAGACCTGTAAAACAGGTCCTGGAAAATGAATTCCGGGATCTGTTGCTGCAAATACCCGGGGTCAGGGTGAAGGTTGGTCTGGGCGGTTCTGGAGAAAAATATGTGCTGGTCTTGTCTGGAGATAATGCCGATGTGTTGCAGGAGGCGGCTTTGAATGTGGGTCGTGAGTTGCGAACGATTGGCGGATTGGGAAATATTTCATCCACCGCCAGTCTGGTACGCCCCGAAATTGAAATTTATCCCAAATATGATTTGGCGGCCGAATATGGAGTAAGCAGCGTGGCTATTGCCGATACCCTGAGGGTGGCGACCAGTGGGGATTATGAGGTGGCGCTGTCCAAGTTGAATGTTGACCAGCGTCAGGTGCCTATTGTGGTAAGCCTGCAAAAGTGGGTGCTTGAAGATATCGATTTTCTTAATGAGCTGAAAGTGCCTGGCTCACAGGGATCGGTGCCCTTGAGTACGATTGCGGATATTCGTCTGGGGGCCGGCCCTGTTGTGGTCAATCGTTATGATCGGGCCAGAAATATTAATTTTGAAATTGAGCTTTCCGGCCAGGCCTTGGGTGATGTCATTAAAAAAGTCATGCAGTTGCCTTCCATCCAGCAACTGCCGGCAGGTATTTCCATTGTCAGCATTGGTGATGCGGAAATTATGGGGGAGTTGTTCGAGAGTTTTTCTTTGGCAATCGCAGTGGGGATTATTTGCATTTATATTGTGCTGGTGCTGCTTTTCAAGCAATTCTTGCATCCTTTCACCATTCTGGCTGCCTTGCCCTTATCGCTGGGGGGCGCTTTCCTGGGCTTGTTGCTGGCAGACAAGAGTTTTTCCATGCCGTCCTTGATTGGTCTTATCATGCTGATGGGTATCGCCACTAAAAACTCAATTCTACTGGTTGAATATGCGATTTTGGCGGAACGCGAAAAGCATATTTCGCGTTATGAAGCATTGCTGGATGCCTGTCATAAAAGGGCGCGTCCCATTTTAATGACAACCCTGGCCATGGGGGCTGGCATGGTGCCGCTGGCTTTTGGGCTTAGTGAGGCCGATCCGGGTTTTCGTTCACCGATGGCGATTGCCGTAATAGGTGGTTTAATTACATCGACCTTTTTAAGTTTGTTGGTTATTCCCGTGGTCTTTACCATTGTTGATGACATCAGTCTTTTCTTGCAGCGTCATTTCGGTGGCGTGTTTAACAAGCCGGAGTAATGTAATTATTATGAAAATTCTATTACTGGGGAAAAATGGCCAGCTTGGCTGGGAATTGCAACGGGCATTGCAGCCTTTGGGGCAGATCTTTGCCCTGTCCCGTCATAATGAATATGGTCTGTGTGGTGATTTGTCAGACCTTCATGGACTGGCAAATACCATTGAATATTTAAAGCCGGATGTTGTGGTTAATGCAGCCGCTTATACGGCCGTTGACAAGGCTGAGTCAGATCGTGAGCAGGCACTTTTGATCAATGCCAGAGCCCCGGTGACTATTGCCGGGGCCTTGAAGGCCCATCAGGGCTTATTGGTGCATTATTCTAGTGACTATGTTTTTGATGGCACCGGAGAGCAGGCCCGGTCAGAGTTGGCGCAGGGCAATCCTGTCAACTATTATGGTTATACCAAACAGGAAGGCGAACGTGAAATTATGCGTTCAGGGTGTGGGCATTTGATTTTTCGTACCAGCTGGGTATATGGTACGCATGGCGGAAATTTTGCCAAAACAATGATTAAACTGGCCAGGGAAAAAGAGAAGTTGGCCATTGTGAGTGATCAGATTGGCGTGCCAACCGGTGCGGACTTGATTGCGGATGTCACGGCACATGCCATACGGTTTTATTTCAATGAGCATCCGGGTCCAAACCGTAACGCTTTGAATGGCATATACCATTTGGTGCCCGATGGGGAAACCTCATGGCAGGCCTATGCCAACCTGATCTTTGAACAGTTACGTGCCAAAGGGGTCTCATTGGCACTTCAGGAGGTTGTGCCGGTTACGACAGCCCAATACCCCACGCCGGCCAGGCGTCCCCTGAATTCAAGATTGAGCAATGGCAAAATAAAACAAGTGTTCAATTTGCATATGCCTGGCTGGCGGCCTGGTGTTTGCCGTTTGGTTGATGAATTGTTGTTTTAATCGGCGTTGGGCTTGGTAACCAGCGCCAGGTCATAGAAAATATGGCTGGCATTTATAAATTTATACAGGCAATGACCAAGGTCTACGTACCCGTCTTCGTTGAAGCGTTGCTCCATGAATGCCCTCATTTTTTTCAGGCTTTCCAGCAGTGAGGGGATCTGGCCAGGTTCAAAACTCCATATGTCAGTATTGAACTGCAGGCATATATTCCCGGTTTGCCCTGACAGGTAGGGTGAGGGATAGGAGTTGGGCAAAATGAATTTGTTTTTGGCTTCAGGTTTGTTGGCAGAAAGAGCATGCACCGCAGGGTCAAAAACCTGGCCTGGTCTGATGAAAAACAAACGTTTTACCTTGCTGAAAATTTGGTGCTGTTGTGCTACTTCCAGAAACCAGATCAAGCAGGTTAGTTCGGTAAGGTTGAAAGATTTTATGCGCTCAGCGTATTGTTCGATTGTTTTCTGGATAATTTCGTTGTTGTTGTATTCCATCAAAAAGTCGATCTGTTTTAATAAGTCGATTTTTTTCGTGTCATCCAGGGCGATAGCGCCATGTTCAATGACCGATATCAATGAACCTTTGGCTGATTCGTTAATGCTGCGGACAGTAGCCAGAAGCTGTTCATAGGCGCTTTCAGCTGAATGCTCGGAGGGGGCGGTTGGTTCCATCGTATTGTCAATGGATGTGTTGGCACGGTCATTGATCGCACTGGGAATAATAAAAGCAAAGGTCATGATGTTGCTAACGAGCCGGAAATTATTGTAAAACACTCCATTCTACACGCTTGTGCGGCATGATGAGTTGGTTTTATTGTTTTAGGGTACGCAAGCGGTGTGCTAAGAGTAGCGATACAATAGGACTTTATCAATTAAGCGGGTTAAAGAGATTATGTTAACAATTCAGCCTTCAGAAGAAACGGTTATACTGGAAAAGACAAAAAAATGGGTCGAAAAAGCCGTGATTGGCCTGAACCTGTGTCCTTTTGCCAAAAGTGTTTACGTAAAGAATCAGGTACGCATTGTTGTAACGGGTGCTGAAACGGTGAAAGAGCTGCAGCAGATCTTGGTCAAAGAGTGTGAAAACCTGATCGAAACCGATCCTGAAGTCCTGGATACCTGTTTGTTGGTGGTGCCGTATGTGTTTGAGGACTTTTATGGTTTTAATGATTTTCTGGATATTGCCGAGCTGACTCTTGAAGAGTTGGAACTGGTGGGAGAGTTGCAAATAGCAAGTTTTCATCCCGAGTATCAGTTTGCCGATACCGAAGTCGATGATATCGGTAATTATACCAACCGCTCACCCTATCCCATCTTGCATCTGATCAGAGAGTCAAGTCTGGACAAGGCGACACAGCAATATCCTGATGCCAGTGTCATTTTTGACAGTAACATAGAAAAAGTCACGCAATTGGGCGTTCAGGGCTGGAAAAAACTGCTGGAAGACTAAAAAAGTTTGTAATGCATTGAAATAAAAGTGCTTCTTTGAGTGTGGATTTATTTTGTTTTTGTGTTATTATTCTACTCAAGCTGTATATCTGGTTAACTGAAGGTTTTCTGGACGCGGGTTCGAGTCCCGCCGTCTCCACCAACAGGATATTTGCAATAGAGTATCTTGTTGATGGGGACGCCAAGGTTTCGACAGGGAAAGATAGGAAGACTGGCAGCCGGTAGGCGATGACCGTAAATCAAGCAAAACTCTTAAATGCAAATGACGAAAGTTACGCATTAGCCGCCTAATTTGGCCGCTAGGAGCCTGATCCACTTGGCAACAGAACGGATTGGAAGGGAGCTTCGGCTCCCTTTTCCATTTTCAGGATGCGATTTTTTTCTTTTGGCTGAAGGCCCATGAAGGGTGGTTTTTTTGGTCAAGCTTATGAAATATTGGGGGAGGTAACCCCCGGTATATGGGATCTATCTTAATTCGTACAAATACAGTTCAATGCGGCGGTTTACGGCTCTGCCGTAGGTGGTGTCATTGCTCATGAGTGGGTCGATGGAACCTCTGCCTTCGATGTCAATCCGGACGCTTTTCACCCCTTTTTTAATTAAGTAATGGGCAACCGCAGAGGCTCTTTGTACGGACAGGGCCTGGTTGTTAATTTCGTCTCCTTGAGAGTCGGTATGTCCAACGACCTTAATGCGCAGGTTCTGGGTTTGTTTAAGTTCTGTAACAATTTTATCCAGAATAGGGAACATTTTTCGGTTGATGTTGGTTTTGCCAGAGCGAAATGAGTTGTTGGCCGGCAAAATAATTCTAAGGCTGCCATCGTGCACGCGGTTTACTTCAACACCTAATGACTCTTTGTCCGAGTCTTTAATGGATTTGGTGATTGTGTCCCAGTTGCTGGGTGATAGTGCCGTACGCCCGAAAAAGATGGAAGTGGGCTTTCCATCGGGATCCACATTCAGGCTGCCGGGGCCAGGATTCAGGACGCAGCCGGAAAGCAGTGTGGAAGACGCCAGTAATAATCGTAAGGATGTCAAATGCCGGGAATTAATCATTTCCAACCTCATTTTTTTGAATCAGGTGAGTAATGGCATCCCACAGCTCATTGACTTTGTCTACTATCATATCGGCCTGCCAGTCATGTATCTTGTCTGTATTGTTACAGTATCCATAGGAAACGGCAATGGTGGCCATATTGGCCGCTTTTCCAGCGATGATGTCCCGTTCATCGTCACCGACATAAATGCAGTGTTCGGGCAGGCTGTTGGCCAGCTGGGCAGCGTGGAGTAAAGGTGCGGGATGTGGTTTGGCGTAAGGCGTGGTGTCTCCGCATACATTGGCAACGCTGCGGGTAGTTAGCTGGAAATGGTCGAACAGGGGAAAAGATAGATCCTTCGCCTTATTGGTGACAATACCCCAACCTATATTGTTTTGTTCTATCTTGTCCAGCAATTCGGTAATGCCGGTAAAGAGCCGACTGTTGGTCGTCATGCAGTTTTTATAGTCTTGTAAAAATTGCTGGCGAACCATTTCGTATTCCGTGTGTCCGGGTTGCAGGTTCAGAGCTGCCCCAAGCAGCCCTCTGGCGCCTTGTGAGGCATAAGGTCTTAAGGCTGCATATTCCAGTGCGGGCAATCCTTTGCGAATGCGTTGTAAATTAGCTGCATGCGCAAGGTCTGGGGCGCTATCAACCAGCGTGCCATCAAAATCAAAGAAAACTATTCTTCGCATTTACGAGTCGCTATCAAATAATTGACCGAAGTATCGTTACTGAGTTTATATTTCGCAGTTAAAGGATTGTATTCAAGTCCTTTCATGCAGATTAAATCAAGCTTCGCACGACGTGCACAGGAAACCAGCTCACTGGGTTTGATGAAGCTGCCATAGTTATGCGTTCCTTTGGGAAGCAGGTTCATAATGTACTCGGCTCCTATGATGGCATACATGAAAGATTTCATGTTTCGGTTGAGTGTGGAGAAAAACACCCAACCACCGGGTTTAACCAATTTTGCACAGGCATTGACGATGGAGGCAGGATCGGGAACATGCTCAAGCATTTCCATGCAGGTGACCACATCGTATTGTGCCGTGCGTTCCTGGGCGATTTGTTCAACCGCCACTTTAAGGTATTCTACTTTTATCCCGGATTCCAGTCCGTGCAACTTTGCAACAGTCAGTGACTTTTGGGCAAGGTCTATACCGGTAACTTTGGCACCGGCTGCTGCCATGCTTTCGGAAAGAATGCCACCGCCACAGCCTACATCGATAATTGTTTTGTCAGTCAGGGAGCCAGCCAGTGACTGAATCCATTCGAGCCTGAGTGGATTAATGGCGTGTAAGGGTTTGAATTCACTGGTAGGATCCCACCATTTGGATGCCAGGGCGCTGAATTTTTCCAGTTCAGCCGGGTCTGCGTTGATGGGATCGGAAGTGATGGTGGGAGTATTCATAGGGCCTTATTCTTGAAACCTGAAAATAATCGGGGTGTAAACAGTAAGGATTCAAGTTTATCATAGGCCAGGAAAGACTGTCCTGAAGGCGGATAGTAAAAAGCCCCCAATAGGGGGCTTTTTACTGTAGGAAAAAATAAATTTCCTGCGCTTAGTTGCGTGGAGTACCGATGATTTCGATTTCTACGCGACGGTTTTTAGCACGACCTTCGCGAGTTGCGTTGGAAGCGATTGGGTCGTTTTCACCGCGGCCGGAAGCGATGATCTGGTCGGCAGGAATGCCTTGAGAGATCAGGTAGTTTTTAACAGTGGCTGCACGGCGCTCTGACAGACCTTGGTTGTATTGTGCAGTACCGATAGAGTCGGTATAACCAACAGCAATAACTGATTCAAGGTTAAGTTGTTTTGCCTGTTGGGCAACCTGGTCCAGAATGTTACGGCCTTCAGGTTTCAGGGTTGATTTGTCAAAATCAAAGAATGTGTCAGCGTTGAGCGTTACTTTCTGGGCAACGATGTCGCGTGCTTGTGGTGCACCGCAGCCTTGAGCTGCTGTTGCAGGTGTCCAGAAGTTGTCACGCCAGCAATGTTCATTTGTGCCGTTCATCCAAACCAGACCGTATGGGTTTACCCAATTGTCGACAGTTTGCGCTGATGCGACGCCAGAAGTTGCGGCAGCAACCACGGCGAATGCTAATGCGAATTTAGAGGGCTTATTCATGTTTCTCCTCGTTGAGCTTGAAAGCTAAAAAATGACTCGCAGCGAAACCCGCCGCATGATTGGAAATCAGGGTCAGTATAGCAACGCTTGAAAGTTCATTCAAAGGGTTAAGCTAGATTTTCCCGTGTTCTTGAACAGATCTTACGCGATTTTCCCGTGGCTTGTAGAGCGTAAGCCCAACATTTTTAAAGGATCTTTTCAAATCTGTCGTTTATATGCAAATTTTGTTGGATTTGAGCAACAAGCAGTAAAATGTGTAGGTGCGGTGAAAAACGTTGAAATCTTTAAGTATTTAAAGATGAACTCGAAACCTAAAACTTAAAGGAATTGGTCGAAAATAAAGGGGGATGCTCCTGAATAAAATCTTTTTAAGCCAACGGATTGATGTTTGTCCATGCACTATAAATGTTAGAATCAACATTTCGCCCAAATTGGCTTTTTCATTATTGGTAGAGACATTTTAGTGTTTTTGCCCAACCAGATAAAAATTTGTGAGTAATATGGATTCCTTTGCCAAGGAGACGCTTCCAATTTCATTGGAAGAAGAAATGCGTCGTAGTTATCTCGACTACGCGATGAGTGTGATTGTCGGTCGTGCCTTGCCAGATGTCAGGGACGGTCTCAAGCCTGTTCACCGGCGTGTGCTTTTTGCCATGCATGAACTCAATAATGACTGGAACAGGGCTTATAAAAAATCCGCACGTATTGTTGGTGATGTTATCGGTAAATATCATCCTCATGGCGATCAGGCGGTATACGATACCATCGTGCGTATGGCCCAGGACTTCTCGCTGCGTTACATGCTGGTCGATGGGCAGGGTAACTTTGGCTCTGTCGACGGCGATAGTGCCGCGGCCATGCGTTACACGGAAATCCGTCTTGCCAGGATTGCTCACGAATTGCTGGCCGACATCGATCAGGAAACGGTTGATTTCGGCCCCAACTATGACGGCAGTGAACAAGAGCCGCTCCTGTTGCCTTCCCGGTTACCCAATCTGCTGGTTAACGGCAGTTCGGGCATTGCGGTTGGTATGGCCACCAATATTCCTCCCCATAACCTGTCCGAAGTGGTTGACGGGTGTCTGTTTTGTCTGCGTAATCCGGACTGCAGTATCGATGAGTTGATGGAGCTGATTCCAGCCCCCGACTTCCCTACTGGCGGTATTATTTATGGCATGTCAGGAGTCAGGGAAGGTTACCGGACCGGACGTGGGCGTGTGGTCATGCGCGCCAAAACGCATTTTGAAGATATGGAAAGGGGCAATCGTCAGGCCATCATTGTTGACGAACTGCCCTATCAGGTTAATAAAAAGACCTTGCAAGAACGTATCGCTGACCTGGTGAACGAGAAAAAAATTGAGGGTATTGCTGATATTCGCGATGAGTCCGACAAAGACGGGATGCGTCTGGTCATTGAACTTAAACGCGGCGAAGTGCCCGAGGTGGTTCTGAATAACCTGTATAAGCATACCCAGTTGCAGGATACGTTCGGCATGAACCTGGTGGCCTTGGTGGAAGGTCAGCCCCGGTTGCTGAATCTTAAACAGTTGGTTGATTATTTCCTTCAGCATCGCCGTGAGGTGGTCACGCGCCGCACCGTGTACCAGTTGCGTAAAGCCCGTGAACGTGGTCATGTGTTGGAAGGTCTGGCGGTGGCTTTGGCCAATATCGATGATTTTATCGCCATTATTAAGGCTGCGCCCACGCCACCGGTGGCCCGTCAGGAATTGATGGCCCGCACCTGGGACTCTTCCCTGGTACGCGAAATGCTGGCCCGTGCCGATGCCGATAATGGCGGTGTTCTGGGTGGCAGCGCCGCGTATCGTCCTGAAGGCCTGGCGGCTGTGTTCGGTCTGCAGGCCGACGGCTTGTATCGCCTAAGCGATGTGCAGGCACAGGAAATTCTGAACATGCGCCTGCAACGCCTGACCGGGCTTGAGCAGGATAAGATCGTCAATGAATATAAAGAGATCATGGAAACCATTTCCGATCTGCTGGATATTCTCTCCAAGCCCGAGCGTATTACTGCCATCATTGCCGATGAACTGACACTCATCAAGACAGAATTCTCAACCAATGTTAAAGATGTGCGTCGTTCGGTCATCGAAGCCAACGCCACTGAGCTCGATACTGAGGACCTGATTACACCTGCCGATATGGTTGTAACTCTGTCAAATAGTGGTTATATCAAAAGCCAGCCCCTGTCCGAATACCGTGCCCAAAAACGCGGTGGCAGGGGCAAGCAGGCAACGGCCATGAAAGAAGATGACTGGATCGATCAGTTGTTTATTGCCAATACGCACGACTACCTGTTGTGTTTTTCCGACCATGGTCGCGTCTATTGGCTGAAAGTCTGGGAAGTGCCCCAAGGCACCCGGGGTTCACGCGGACGTCCTATTGTCAATATGTTCCCCTTGGTGGATGGCGAGAAAATCACGGTTATTCTGCCGGTCAAGGCTTTTGTTGAAGACCGTTACGTCTTTATGGCAACCTTGCGTGGCACAGTCAAGAAGACGCCTTTGTCCGATTTTTCCAATCCTCGCAAGGCTGGTATTATTGCGGTGGCCCTCGATGAGGGGGACCATCTGATCGGTGCCGATCTTACCGATGGTGAGCACGACATCATGCTGTTTTCCGATGCGGGCAAGGCCGTTCGTTTTGATGAAAATGATGTGCGGCCCATGGGTCGTACGGCGCGAGGTGTCCGCGGCATGAGTCTGGAAGACGGGCAAAGTGTGATTTCCCTGCTGGTCGCCGGTGATGAAACGCAAAGTGTACTGACCGCCACTGAGAACGGCTTTGGAAAACGCACGTCCATTACGGAATATACCCGCCATGGCCGCGGTACCAAAGGCATGATTGCCATTCAGACCAGTGCCCGTAATGGCAAGGTGGTGGGGGCTGTCCTGGTTGAGCCCGATGATGAGATTATGCTCATTACAACGGGAGGCGTCCTGGTTCGCACCCGGGTATCTGAAATCAGGGAAATGGGTCGGGCCACACAGGGTGTTACCCTCATTAACGTCGATGACGGAAGCCTGTTGTCTGGGGTTCGTCGGGTTGTTGAGAGTGATGTGGATGGTGATGGCGAAAGCGATGAGGTTGCTTCGGATACCACTTCCGGTGCACCCGAAGATGGATCAGGCGAGGTTTCCGGGCAGGACGATTCTCAATCTTCAACAGATGAATAAGTGAAAGCGGGTATGAATAAGCAATATTGGAATTTTTCAGCAGGACCTTCCAAGCTTCCTCGTGAGGTTTTGCAACAGGCTGCCGAGGAAATGCTTGATTGGCACGGTAGTGGTCAGTCAGTCATGGAAATGAGTCATCGTGGGCCTGAATTTACGCAAATTTGTGACGAGGCCGAAGCCGATCTGCGGACCTTGATGGATATCCCCGAGGATTACGCGGTGATGTTTATGCAGGGTGGGGCAACGGCTGAAAATGCAATTTTGCCCATGAACCTGATTGCCAGAAATGTTTCGCACTCTGCCGATTATGTCCTGACCGGGATCTGGTCTGCCAAATCATACAAAGAGGCTACCCGCTACGGTACGGTACGCATTGCCGCGCAAAGTCATCAGGCCCGGGAAATCAATGGGCATGAGTACGCGCCCTGGACATGGGTGCCGACTTTCGACGAGTGGAAAGTCAATTCTGATTCCTCATATTTGCATTTTTGCAGCAATGAAACCATTGGTGGGGTCGAGATTGGTGCTTTGCCCAATATGGATGCCTTGGGAGCCGGGTCGGTTCCATTGGTGGTCGATGCCTCATCCCATTTCCTGTCACGTCCACTGGACATAAGGAAAACCGGCATGGTTTATGCCGGTGCGCAAAAAAATGCAGGGCCTGCAGGTGTAACGGTGGTGGTTCTGCATCGCGATTTACTTGGTCATGCCTTGCCTTATTGCCCAAGTGCCTTTGATTATGTCAACGTGGCCCGTGAGCGCTCACGCTTTAACACACCGCCCACTTATGCCATTTATATTGCAGGGTTGGTTTTTAAATGGTTACTGGCAAAAGGTGGTTTGGCTGCGATCGAATCTGAAAACATCAACAAGGCTAAAGTGTTGTATAGCCAGCTGGACAGCAGCGATTTTTATCGTAATCCGATTCAGCCTGAATACCGTTCGCGCATGAATGTGCCATTTACCTTGCGTGATGACGGCCTGAATGCGGCTTTCCTTGAAGGGGCACAAAAAGAGCACTTGTTGAACCTGAAAGGCCATAAATCCGTGGGTGGCATGCGGGCTTCCATTTATAATGCGATGCCAATAGAGGGGGTGCTGGCCCTTGTCGATTACCTTAAAGAATTTGAACGCAAACATGGATAAACTGCTGCAGGAAAAACTAAAGCCGCTGCGTGAGCGAATAGATGCCATTGATCATGAAATACTGAATCTTTTGAATCAACGGGCTCAGGCGGCTATCGATGTGGGTAAAGTAAAGCATGAGTTTCAGGCAGATGGTCCAGTGCTCAAACCCGAGCGAGAAGCTCAAATCATCCGTCGTTTGCAGGATCTTAATGAGCGGGGGGTTTTTCCCCGTGAGTCCGTGCATGCCGTGTGGGCTGAAATCATTTCAGCCTGTCGTGGACTCGAACGTGGTCTGACAGTGGCTTACCTTGGGCCTAAAGGTTCATTTTCCGAACAGGCGGCCTTCGAGTATTATGGACATGCGATACAGAAATTGCCGTGTCCTTCCTTTGATGAAGTGTTTCGTGCCGTTGAGGCCGGTCAGGCTGATGTAGGTATGGTGCCGGTTGAAAACTCGACGGAAGGGGCAGTTAACCGGACACAGGATTTATTATTGTCCACGACCCTGAAAGTGCACGGGGAGCGTATTATCGCCATTCGGCATTGCCTGATGACGCAGGGTGCAAGCATGGACAAGGTAAAAGTCATCATGGGGCATCCGCAGGCATTGGCGCAATGCCATAATTGGTTGCAGCAACATTATCCTAATCTGGAAAGGGTGCCGGCGGCCAGCAACTCAGAGGCGGCAAAGCATGCTGCCCAGGACGATACTGTTGCTGCTATTGCCGGTGAAGCGGCAGCGCTTGTCTGGAATCTGCCGATTGTGGCGGCCGGCATTCAGGATGATCCCAATAATAAAACCCGTTTTCTGGCCATTGGTCATCTGGATGCCCTGCCAAGTGGCAAAGATCAGACAAGTCTTATTTTTGCCGTGCCAAACCGGATTGGTGCCGTTTATGATTTGCTCAGTCCTTTTGTCCAGAATGGTGTTTCGATGACCCGTTTTGAGTCTCGTCCGGCCCGTACCGGTCAATGGGAATATTATTTTTATGTTGATATCCTGGGCCATCGCGATGACGAAAATGTTGCCAAGGCACTGGCTGAGCTTGAAAAGAAATCCGCTTTCTTCAAAATTCTCGGATCTTATCCTCTGCAATAAGGATCTAGTATGTCCGTGAATGACACGTTGGCCGTATCGGCACATTCGTTTCTTATACCCGTGGTCAGCGTGGTTGGAGTGGGCCTTATAGGTGGTTCTTTTGCCAAGGCGCTTAAAAATGGCGGTCATGTGGGCTGCGTGCTGGGAGTGGGTCGAGACCAGGCCAGCCTCGAGAGGGCGCTGCAGCTGGGTTTGATCGATCGTATTGCAACCCTTGAAGAGGCGGCTAAAGAGTCAGATTTCATATTGATCTCCACGCCTGCCTCGGTGCTGGGCAGAATTTGTGAAACCATTGGGCCGTTGCTCAAGCCGACCGCAATCGTGACGGATGCCTGCAGTACCAAAGTTCAGGTCATTAACGATGCGCGTCAATCGCTGGGGGAGCGGATTCGCCAGTTCATTCCCGGTCATCCTATTGCGGGTTCTGATGAGTCGGGCCCGGCTGCTGCGGATCCTTTGCTGTATTGGAATCGCAATGTCATTCTAACCCCATTGCCCGAGAACGCCAGCGATGACCTTAAGCAGGTCAGGCAATGCTGGCAGGCCTGTGGTGCGGTGGTGCGTGAAATCAATGCTACCGAGCACGATCGAATCTTTGCTGCGGTCAGTCATTTTCCGCATTACCTGTCTGCGCTTTATATGTCCCTGGTAAGTCGTTCCGACTCATCAGGGATGGCTTTGGCCCTGGCGGGTACGGGTTTTCGTGATTTTACAAGGATTGCGGGCGGATCGCCGGAAATGTGGCGGGATATCTTTATCAGTAACAAGGAAGCCATGTTGAAGGAAATTGATGAATTTATGCCGGCTCTTGAAAAAACTCGGCAAATGATAGAAAACAGTGATGCGCAAGGCTTGCATGCATGGCTGGAGCAGGCCTCCTTGGCCCGAAAAAAATGGGGAGAAAACAAGTAATGCGGACACCATTTATTGATTTGAGCGCGGTATCAACAGCCAGTGGTGAGATTAATCTGCCTGGCTCAAAAAGTATATCCAATCGGGTGCTTTTGTTGGCCGCGCTGGCGATCGGCCCAACGCGGCTCACGGGGTTACTTGATTCCGATGATACAAGCGTCATGTTGAAAGCGCTTGAAGTGTTGGGTGTCCCGGTAGAGCGGCATGATCAGGAAACGGTTACCATTGAGGGGGTGGGTAACTTCCCCATTAAGCAGGCGGAAATATTTTTAGGTAATGCAGGGACGGCTTTTCGTCCCTTAACGGCGGCCTTGGCCGTGTCGGGTGGCAATTATCGTTTGCATGGTGTGGCCCGTATGCATGAGCGTCCCATTGGTGACCTTGTTGATGCCCTGCGCGCCATGGGGGCCCATATAATCTGCGAGCAGAATGAAGGCTATCCGCCACTTAAAATTTCATCCGGAAACCTGAGTATTCATGGGGCAGTCAAGGTCCAGGGGTCGGTTTCCAGCCAGTTTCTGACGGCTTTGTTGCTGGTCGCCCCCTTGATAGCCCAAAAAACGGATCAGGATGTTGTTCTGGAGGTCGAAGGAGAGCTTATTTCAAAGCCTTACATCCAGATTACCCTGAACATGATGGCCCGTTTTGGTGTGGTAGTGCAGCAACAGGGCTGGTCGCGTTTTACCATTACCCGCAGTGCGGTTTATAAAAGTCCTGGCCAGGTGGAAATTGAAGGGGATGCTTCCTCGGCATCTTATTTTATGGCTTTGGGTCTGGTGGGCAAAGGTCCCGTGCGTATCAATGGGGTGGGTGAAAACAGTATTCAGGGGGACATCCGGTTTGCTGAAACCATTCAGGCCATGGGCGGAACCATCAAGTTTGGCGATAACTGGCTGGAAGTGACTGGACCCGACTTGACTCAGGGTGCAAAATTGAAGGCGTTTGATGAGGATTTTAATCTGATCCCCGATGCGGCCATGACCGCTGCCGTATTGGCGTTATATGCCGATGGGCCGTGTATGCTGCGCAATATAGGTAGTTGGCGGGTCAAGGAAACCGACCGGATTGACGCCATGCACAAAGAGCTGGTCAAAGTGGGGGCGACGGTAACATCGGGGCCTGATTGGTTAAGGATTGTGCCGCCCTTGTCATCTGAATGGAAAACGGCGGACATCGAAACTTATGATGATCATCGCATGGCCATGTGTTTTTCCCTGGCTGTTTTTGGTCCGGTGGGCTTGCGTATTCTTGATCCTGATTGTGTCGCCAAGACTTTTCCCGCTTATTTTGATGTTTATAAGACACTTGTGAGGTAATCAGGCATGAATAACACAAGCTTGCCGCCGGTTATTGCGATTGATGGTCCCAGTGCTTCAGGCAAGGGGACGTTGGCCGGGATTGTGGCCAAAACCTTGGGCTGGCATCAGCTTGATTCTGGCATGCTGTATCGATTAAGTGCACTGGCGGTATTGAGAAAAAACATTCAGCCTGACAATGAGGCCGAGATTGCCGAGGTGGCGCGCAACCTCAATGTCCGCTTCGAGGGGCAGCAGGTGTTGCTCGATAACGACGATGTCAGTGATGTTTTGCGTGGGGAAGAAGTGGGTGCGCTGGCCTCCCGGATTGCCACATATCCTTTGTTGCGGCAGGCCCTGTTTGAGCGTCAGCTGGCGTTCAGGAAAGCGCCGGGCCTGGTTGCTGACGGCCGTGATATGGGAACTGTCATTTTTCCTGATGCAAAATTAAAGATTTTTTTGATTGCAGATGTCAATGAAAGGGCACAAAGACGTTATAAGCAGTTGATCGAAAAAGGAATTTCTGCTAACCTAGTGGCCTTGTTGGAAGATCTGAAAGCGCGGGACGAGCGGGATATGAATCGAAGTCATGCGCCGTTGGTACCAGCCGAAGACGCAATAATTCTTGATTCCTCAAGGTTGTCCATAGAGGAATCGGTAGCAAAAGTATTGGCTTACTGGTCTGAAGTAAACGCATAAGCGTTTATTGGCAGTGCGGTAAGTAATGGTGGTAAAGCCAGTGTTGGTTTTACCTTATTGAGGGCTTTCATGTAAGGGGTGCAAATTTTTACCCGCATGAAAGGTATCATTCACTCCACCGGGGAAGTTGTATTTCCTGGTGTGTATTTTTTTTACAGGCCCGAAGGGCCGTTGGATATAGTTTAATGACATCCGTAACTTTACAAGACGCTATTGGTGGCGAAAGCTTTGCAGACCTGTTTGCTGCAAGTGTTAAAAACCAGGAGATGAAATCAGGTGAAGTGATTTCAGCAGAAGTTGTACGTATCGACCACAATTTTGTGGTTGTTAATGCCGGATTGAAATCTGAGTCTTTAATCCCACTGGAAGAATTCCTGAACGATCAGGGCGAACTCGAAGTCAACGAAGGTGATTTCGTTTCTGTCGCCATCGATTCACTCGAAAACGGCTACGGCGACACGATTCTGTCCCGCGACCGTGCAAAACGTCTGTCAGCATGGCTGTCCCTGGAACAAGCGCTTGAGTCCGGTGAAATGGTTACTGGTACCATTACTGGTAAAGTCAAAGGCGGCCTGACTGTCATGACTAACGGTATCCGTGCTTTCTTGCCCGGTTCTCTGGTAGACCTGCGTCCTGTTAAAGACACAACGCCTTATGAAGGCAAAACAATGGAATTCAAGGTCATCAAACTTGACCGCAAACGCAATAACGTTGTTCTGTCACGTCGTTCAGTTCTTGAAGTGAACATGGGCGAAGAGCGTCAAAAACTGCTTGAAACCCTGCAGGAAGGTGCAGTGGTTACCGGTATCGTTAAAAACATTACCGATTACGGTGCGTTCGTTGACTTGGGTGGTATTGACGGTCTGCTGCATATCACCGATATGGCATGGCGTCGTGTACGTCATCCATCCGAGGTGCTGACTGTTGGTCAGGAAGTTGAAGCTAAAGTTCTGAAGTTTGATCAAGAGAAAAGCCGTGTATCACTGGGCGTCAAACAGTTGGGCGAAGATCCTTGGGTGGGTCTGGCACGTCGTTACCCACAAGGCACACGCATTTTCGGTAAAGTCACCAACCTGACTGACTACGGTGCTTTCGTAGAAGTTGAAACCGGTATTGAAGGTCTGGTTCACGTTTCTGAGATGGACTGGACAAACAAAAACGTTGACCCACGCAAAGTGGTCAGTCTGGGTGAAGAAGTTGAAGTCATGGTTCTTGAGATCGACGAAGATCGTCGTCGTATTTCACTGGGCATGAAACAGTGCCGCGCCAACCCATGGGAAGAATTTGCCATTAACTTCAAACGTGGCGACAAAGTTCATGGTGCCATCAAGTCAATCACAGACTTTGGTGTATTCATTGGTTTGCCTGGCGGTATCGATGGTCTGGTTCATTTGTCTGACCTGTCCTGGACTGACTCTGGTGAAGAAGCGGTTCGCAACTTCAAGAAAGGCGACGAGATTGATGCGGTTGTTCTGGCTATCGACACCGACAAAGAGCGTATCTCTTTGGGTATCAAACAGCTGGAAGGTGATCCATTCAACAACTACGTTTCTTCTAACGATAAAGGTGCGGTTGTACCTGGCGTTATCAAGTCTGTTGAGCCTAAAGGTGCCGTTGTTACATTGTCTCTGGATGTTGAGGGCTATCTGCGTGCATCAGAAATCTCTACCGGTCGTGTGGAAGATGCAACAGCGGTTCTGAAAGAAGGCGACAATATCGAAGCCATGATTCTGAATGTGGATCGCAAAGCACGTTCAATCCAGTTGTCTATCAAGGCACGTGACAATGCTGAAACAGCAGATGCACTGCAACGTATGACAGATTCAAGTGCTTCTTCAGGCACGACAAACCTGGGTGCCTTGCTGAAGGCTAAACTTGATCAAGCTAAAGACGAATAAACAGTGACTAAATCAGAGTTGATTGAAGCACTGGCAGCAAGCTATCCGCAGCTTGCTGCTCGCGATGCGGAGTATGCCGTTAAAACCATGTTGGATGCGCTGACTAATGCCTTGGCAAATGGGCAGCGTATTGAAATCCGTGGTTTTGGCAGTTTTTCCCTGTCGTTACGTGCTCCACGAGTAGGGCGTAATCCCAAGTCGGGCGAGCAGGTGATGGTGCCGGGTAAACGGGTACCGCACTTCAAGGCTGGCAAGGAATTGCGCGAGCGTGTAGATTCTGTCTTCAAAGCTGTCAATGAGCTTAAATCAGAATCTTTAGCTCATGAAGATCTTGAATCGGAAAATGTTAAGGTAGCCAATCTTTAAGCTGGCTTGACATGGTTCAATAAAAAAACTCCGAAGTTTTTGCTTCGGAGTTTTTTTATTCTTAACGATTGAATGCGGATATGCAGTATTTTAAAAGGCAATTTAGCATTACAATGTGTTGTTTTGGGGAATTGAGGAGAGAATTATGAATTATGTTATTTGGGCATTGCGCCTGATTATTTTTGTACTGGTTTTGTTATTCGCCCTGAAAAATACCGAGCCTGTGTCGGTCAGGTTTTTCTCTGATGTGGCTGTTAATAATATCCCCCTGATTGTTGTTTTGCTGGTTACCTTTTTCCTGGGTGCCTTGTTTGCTTATTTGATGGCTATTCTGGTTCGTATTAAAAAAACCAGGCAGGTCAGTCAGCTGAAAAATGAAATTACCCGTCTTAAAAAAGATGTGAATTCAACGAAAGACAGCAAGTATTCCGCAGCGGCAAGCCAGTCAGAGAAAACGTCAGATTCGACCGCGGTTACAAAAGTCTAGAGGAGTTATAGTTTGGTGGATTATGAGGCCTGGTGGCTGATACTTATACCTATTCTGTTCGGTTTAGGGTGGATAGCTGCGCGCGTGGATGTGCGGCAAATGATGTCAGAAACACGACAGTTGCCCGATTCTTATTTCAAGGGACTTAATTTTCTCCTGAATGAAGATCATGACAAGGCGATTGATGCTTTTGTTGAAGTGGCAAAACTTGATACTGAAACCATTGAGCTTCATTTCGCCCTTGGAAACCTGTTTCGTCGACGTGGTGAGATAGAGCGGGCCATCAGGGTTCACCAAAGTCTGCTGTCACGGGCCGATCTGCCTAAAAATGACAGGGATCATGCGCAGCACGAACTTGCCCAGGATTTTTTCAAGGCGGGCATGCTTGACCGTGCCGAACAGGCATACAAGGCCGTGCTTGATAGTAATTATGCGGTGCCTGCTAGTCGTGCACTGATTCGCATTTACGAGGCCGAGCATGATTGGCCCAAGGCCATTGAGGCCGTCCGGCATCTGCACCGGATTCTGGATGAGCCCATTCCGCAGCTCATTCATTATCATTGTGAATTGGCGCAGCAGTCCATGCAGTCCAAACAGCCTGATCTAGACTATATCAATGAAGAGCTGAAAATGGCTGAGCAGGCCTTGTTAAAGCAGCAAAGAGAACTTAAGTCCAATGCGGCCGCCGTCCGGATTGCCATGCTCAGGGCAAAATTAATGAAAATACAGGGCGATAGTCTGGCTGAAAGAAAATACCTGGAAGGTGTAATGGCCAATGCGCCTGAATATGCCGGATTGATTGCAGCCGATTTACTGGAAAATTACAAGGCAGCTCAAGAGGCGCAGACGGGGCTTGATTTATTAAAACGTCATTATCTGAATCATCCTTCCCTGGATCTATTCAAGATTGTATTCAGCGAGTTGCGAGCGCAGCAAGGGGCAGCCCCGGCTTGGGATTTTGCTTCTGAATCCTTGCGTCTGCATCCTTCCCTGTTGGGTTTGGATAAACTCCTGGAAGTTGAGTTGAAAGCCACTGCCAATGGTGAGGTGCCCAATGCATCAAACCGAATTTTGCCAGATATGGAATTGTCGCTTTTACATAAAATGATTCACAAGCATACGCAAAGGTTGGATCGTTACAGTTGCAGTTCTTGTGGCTTTGAGGCCAGGGCGTTTTACTGGCAATGTCCCGGCTGTAATATGTGGGAAACTTATCAGCCGAAAAAACAGGAAGAAATGTGATGGATTCATTTCCACTGGAAATTATTAAACAGAAAAAAATATTGGTGATTGGTGATCTCATGCTTGACCGTTACTGGTTTGGCGAGGTCGATCGTATCTCGCCAGAAGCGCCGGTACCCGTGGTGCGGGTGGCGCGCCGTGAAGATCGGCTGGGTGGTGCGGCAAACGTGGCCAGAAATATTGTTGCGCTGGGCGCAAAGGCATCATTGCTGGGAATCATCGGTCCCGATGAGGCCGGAGGGAAAATTCAATATCTGGCTGATGAGGCCGGGATTGATCCTTTTCTTATCCAGGATCAAAGTTTGCATACCACCCTGAAAATGCGTGTGCTGGGCCGGCAGCAACAATTGCTCAGGATAGATTTTGAATATCCACCACAGGCTTCGGCCTTGCAAATGCTGGATGAAAAAGCCAAGGCGCTCATTGCGCAGCATGATGTGCTGGTGCTTTCTGATTATGCCAAGGGTGCTTTAACGCATGTTGAAGCCATGATTGCTCATGCGGTGGAGTGCAATATTCCCGTGTTGGTCGACCCTAAAGGTGATGATTATGCTCGCTATCGTCATGCCAGTCTGGTTACGCCCAATCGTTCTGAGATGAAACAGGCTATAGGGCATTGGCATTCCGAGGAAGAGTTAAGTGAGCTGGCCCAGTTGCTGCGCAAGAAATATGCGCTGGAGGCCTTGTTGATCACCCGTTCAGAACAAGGTATGACCTTGTTCAACGAGCAGGGGTGTTTTCATGAGGATGCCCGGGCACAAGAGGTGTTTGATGTTTCAGGTGCCGGAGATACCGTCCTGGCAACCCTGGCTGTGGCAAAGGCTGCGGGGCTGGACTGGCCACAGGCAATCTATTGGGCCAATAAGGCAGGCAGTATAGTGGTGGGAAAACTGGGCACATCAATTGTTAGTGCGGAGGAATTGTTATGATAGTAGTAACCGGGGCAGCCGGCTTTATTGGCAGTAATATTGTGCGGGGCCTGAATCGTAAGGGCATTGATCGTGTTGTAGCGGTTGATGACCTTACCGATGGCGATAAATTCATTAATTTGCGCGATTGCCAGATTGCCGATTACTTTCACAAAGATGATTTTCGCAAGTTGGTCAGTACGGGCAGTCTGGGGCGTATCAAGGCGATTATTCATCAGGGCGCCTGTTCGGATACGACCGAACGTGATGGTCATTTCATGATGGATAACAATTATCGTGTCACGCTAGAGTTATTCAATTTTGCCCAAGCCCGTTCAATTCCCTTTATTTACGCATCATCAGCAGCAGTTTATGGGGCAGGGCCGGTGTATGCTGAAAATATCGCTAACGAAGCACCGCTTAATGTGTACGGTTATTCCAAATTTCTGTTTGATCAGGTATTGCGAAGCCGCATGAGCAATTTGACGGCCCAGGCGGTGGGTTTAAGGTATTTTAATGTCTATGGTCCTCACGAGCAGCACAAGGGAAGGATGGCGTCGGTCGCCTTCCACAATATGAATCAGTTCCTCAAAGAGGGGCATGTGCGCCTGTTTGGTGGCTGGGATGGTTATGGTGATGGACAGCAAAGTCGCGATTTCATTTCTGTGGAAGATGTGGTGGCGGTAAACCTGTATTTCCTTGATCATCCTGAAAAATCCGGAATCTTCAACTGTGGTTCGGGGCGTGCCCAGCCTTTCAATGATGTGGCCAGGGCCGTTGTGAATACCTTAAGGGAAGAGCGTGGTGAAGCGGCTTTATCCCTGGATGAACTGGTGCAGGCAGGCCTGATACGCTACACGCCATTCCCGGATGATTTGAAGGGCCGATATCAAAGTTTTACCCAGGCCGATCTGACCGCATTGCGACAGGCCGGGTATGTTGCAGATATGCTTGATGTTGAAACCGGTGTCAGCCGTTATGTGAAAGACTGGCGTCAAAAAACAAAATAATCATTTTTTCAATTGGTTTTTCTTGCTCTATGATGCTAAGCCATCTGTATAAGTACGGATGGCTTTTTTTATTCACAACGATGCCAGCCTATAAAGGATTATTGGATGATGTTTGTTATGTTCAAATGAAGAGGTGTTCATGGAGCGAATAAAAACATCGAAGGCAGGCTGGTTGAAATGGTTTTTTTTCTTGTCACTTTTTTTGTCAGGTGCGGCAAATGCGGTAGATCTTAATTCAGCCAGTCGTGAGCAGCTGGTTTCCGTCAATGGGATCGGGCCAAAAACGGCAGAAAATATCATCAGGGAGAGACAAAGGGGTGGTCCGTTCCTGTCTCGCCAGGATCTGTCACTCAGGGTTAAAGGCATTGGCAAAAAAAGGGCGGACAGGCTGTTCGAGGCGGGTTTGGAAATAACAGAGGTATCTGGCGGGCAAGTGGCTGGTGAGGCTTATCCGGTTCGGTCCACGAGTATAAATGTAAATGGAAAAAAACGCTCTCTTTCTGCAGCAGAGCCAAAGTTAATTAAGCCACATAGGGAAAATGTGAAGGGCAATGAAAAATAATAGTAGGGTTAAATGAAAATGGTATATGATTTCACTACTATGACTAATACCTATCCTACTATTGAACAGACCATCGGCAATACGCCGCTGGTGCGATTGCAACGACTTCCTGGTGCTTTGGGTGATCCCAAGGGAAACGTTATTTTGGCCAAACTGGAGGGAAATAATCCGGCCGGCTCGGTCAAGGATCGTCCTGCCTTGTCCATGATCAAGCGTGCTGAAGCCAGGGGGCAAATCAAACCCGGTGATACGCTTATTGAGGCCACTAGTGGCAATACTGGCATTGCGTTGGCAATGGCCGCGGCTATCCGTGGTTATAAAATGATACTCATCATGCCAGATAACCTTTCCCTGGAGCGCCGCGCTTCCATGAAAGCCTATGGGGCAGAGCTTATCTTGACCAAGGCAGAACAGGGTGGCATGGAGTATGCCCGCGATCTGGCCTTAAGCATGCAGTCAGAGGGTAAGGGGCTGGTGCTTGATCAGTTTGCCAATCCGGACAATCCGTTGGCGCACATTGAGGGTACAGGCCCCGAAATCTGGCAGCAAACCAACGGTCAAATCACTCACTTTGTGAGTGCAATGGGAACAACGGGTACCATTATGGGTACGGGTTCCTATCTGAAGTCAAAAAATCCTTTCATTGAAATTGTGGGTGCCCAACCTGCTCCGGGGGCATCCATACCCGGCATCCGGAAATGGTCAGAAGATTATCAGCCCAAAATATATGACCCCAAAGGGGTAGACTGCTTTGAGTTGATTAGTCAGGAAGAGGCCGAAAACATGGCCCGTCGCGTGGCGGCTGAAGAGGGGATTTTTGGTGGCATATCTTCAGCAGGTGCGCTGGTTGCAGCCTTGCGCGTTGCACAACGCACCGAGAATGCTACAATTGTTTATATCGTCTGCGATCGGGGTGATCGCTATCTGTCGCAGGGTGTATTCGACTGAACCAACCTGAATTTTAAAAATAATGGAAATGGCTGGTTATTGAAAATAAAACCGGCTATTTTCACATATAAAGCTGGATTTTTGTTGTGTGATTTTGATTGCTTGCCGGTAATTTGCAACTATCTTGATAATTATCAAGACGATATGGACAATATATGAGTACCATTCTACGCTATGAAAGCCGTCTCTATTTTCTCCATCCCTAAAAATCTGCCAGATCATGAGCGGCAAAAGCGTCGGCACATGCTGGCAAGTTTGGGTATTGCCTGGCTGGTCATGATGCAGGTCATGATGTTTGCATTTCCCGGCTATTTTCGTGGTGATTACATCGGCACAGAAAGCCTCGCCATGCTTGATACGGCCATTATCATTATGAACTGGCTCAGTTTTGCATTAACCATGCCGGTTCTCCTTTATTGTGCATGGCCAATCTGGCAAGGTGTTTTTAGAAAATCTTCCACTCATTCCATGCGCGTCAACATGGATTGGCCTGTCGCACTAGGTATTCTTACTGCTTTTATTCCCAGCGTCATTGCCACCGTCCATCAGCAGGGTGAGGTTTATTTTGAATCCGTCTCCATGTTTGTGGCATTTTTGCTAACTGCCCGTTATCTGGAATTTTGTGCCGAACAGTCGGCCCGTTTTTCCGAGGGCGGTGTGCCAGCCAAACTTGAACGGGAACGAGGCATCATGACGGCAAAAGCCGATAAAATCGCTTTTGTGTTTGTGATCGCCCAAATATTTCTGGCTATCGTCAGTGGCATTGTCTGGTATCTTTTTATCGACAGGACACATGCCTTGCCTGTACTGGTTGCGCTTTTCGTCATGAGTTGCCCCTGTGCATTGTCCATGGCGGTTCCTACAGCGTCTTCTGCCGCTCGTGCAATCTTTCTTAATAATCACAGTTTTTCCCCGGAACAACAAGAATTCGTATTACACCTTACCCGAAAAACTGCCAACCAGAATCTCTATGGTTCTTTGGCGTGGCATATTCTCATGGCGCCTTTGGCCATGTTCGGGCTGGTGGCACCATGGGTTGCGGCCATTACCATGTTGGTATCTTCCTTGGCAGTAGCCTGGAACTCATGGCGTTTATATAAAAAATTCCATATTCAGGGTGTTATCACTAACCCTGATTGGGCGGCAGGGAAAGCCGTCCAGGGATAAATGAAATGGAATCTTTGTTTTTATTGCTTCCAGTTTCATTTTTATTTGTGATCGGTATCGGTATTGCACTGTATTGGGCGGTGTTTTCCGGTCAGTTTGATGATACAGAAGAGAACGGGAAATCCATTCTTCAAGATAATGACTCAAATCATACAGAATAACGCTCCTGTCAAATAACCGGCTTTGTTGTATTGCAACACGAAAGTTTGTTTTGGTAAGAGTTCAGGTAGAATGCGGGTCGACATGGGCATAATTTGTTCTGGGTTCATGTCTTGTTGATTCAAGTCAAACCGAGAATTTGTAAAAATGTTTCATGATTCTTATCGGTATCACACAAAACTAGAGTGGTAATTTTTAGAGAGGATGGTCTATGCGTACTCAAAACGCAACTGTTAGTGAAGCCGAAACCTTCAATTACAAGGTGGTTCGGCAGTTCGCCATTATGACGGTGATCTGGGGGATTGTGGGGATGTTTGTCGGTGTTTTTATCGCCGCACAACTTATCTGGCCCAATCTGAATTTGGTTGATTGGTTAAGTTACGGACGTCTTCGTCCCTTACATACCAACGCGGTAATTTTTGCTTTTGGTGGTAGTGGTTTGTTTGCAACGTCATACTATGTCGTGCAACGTACCTGTCAAACCCGTTTGTTTTCAGACAAACTGGCTGCATTCACTTTTTGGGGCTGGCAGCTGGTTATTGTCGGTGCCGCCATTTCTTTGCCAGCAGGATTTACATCCAGTAAAGAATATGCCGAGCTCGAATGGCCGATTGATATCCTGATCACATTGGTCTGGGTTGCTTATGCAATTGTTTTCTTCGGTACAATTGTCAAGCGTAAGGTAAAACATATTTATGTGGCAAACTGGTTCTTTGGTTCATATATCCTGACCATTGCCGTTCTGCACATTTTTAACAATATTGAAATGCCTTGGGGCTGGTTCAAGTCTTACTCTGCTTATGCGGGTGTACAAGATGCAATGGTTCAGTGGTGGTATGGCCACAACGCGGTTGGTTTCTTCCTGACAACCAGTTTCCTTGGCATGATGTATTACTTTGTGCCTAAACAGGCTAACCGTCCTGTGTATTCTTACCGCTTATCAATTGTTCACTTCTGGTCATTGGCCTTTACCTACATGTGGGCCGGCCCTCACCACTTGCTGTATACCTCGCTTCCCGACTGGACTCAAAGTTTGGGTATGGCATTCTCCCTGATTCTGCTTGCGCCATCATGGGGCGGTATGATCAACGGTATCATGACCATGTCAGGTGCCTGGCATAAGCTTAGAACAGACCCAATCCTGAAATTCATGGTGGTGGCACTGTCTTTCTATGGTATGTCAACCTTCGAAGGTTCAATGATGTCCATCCGTTCCGTGAACGCTTTGTCTCACTATACAGAATGGACCGTTGCGCACGTTCACTCCGGTGCACTGGGTTGGGTTGCCATGATCACTTTCGGCAGTCTGTATTACTTGATTCCACGTTTGTGGGGTCGTGATTCCATGGCCAGCAAATCCCTGGTGGAAGCCCACTTCTGGATCGCTACCATTGGTGTGGTTCTGTATATCGCTTCAATGTGGATTGCCGGTGTGATGGAAGGCCTGATGTGGCGTGCTGTTGAGCCTGATGGCACCATGACTTATGCATTTGTGCAGGCGCTTAAATCCAAGTATCTGCTTTATATCATTCGTTTCACGGGCGGTGCCTGCTTCCTGGCTGGTGTGATTGTCATGTTGTACAACGTTATTATCACCATCAAAGGGCAAAAACCTGTTAATCCTGCAGTGCCGGTTGGTTCTTCTGAAGATTCTCACCAAGCATCAGCAGTTGGTGCTCCTGCAACAGTGTAATTAGGAGAACTCTAATGGCTAATAAATCAAAAAGCTTTTTCTCACATGAAACCATTGAGAAGAATATTGGAATAATGATTATTCTCAGTATCCTGGTCATTTCATTTGCCGGACTGGTGCAAATTGTTCCCTTATTCTTCCAGCACTCAACCACGCAAGCTGCCGAGGGTGTAACACCTTACACTCCCTTGCAATTGCTAGGGCGTGATGTATATATCAAGGAAGGTTGTGTAGGCTGTCACTCACAACAAGTGCGTATGTTGCAGTCTGACGTATTGCGCTACGGTCACTACTCCCTGGCTGGTGAAACCGTTTACGATCACCCCTTCCTGTGGGGTTCAAAACGTACCGGTCCTGACCTTGCCCGTGTGGGTGGCCGTTACTCCGATGACTGGCACAGGCTTCACTTGCGTGATCCACGCGCTTTGGTCAAAGAGTCCAACATGCCAGGATATAGCTGGTTGCAACATAAAGATGTTTCCAACGTTGATCTGGTTCCTCGTATGAATGCGCTGCGCAAGCTGGGTGTTCCATATACCGATGAGCAGATTGCCAATGCCAATAAAGAACTTGCCGGCAAAACAGAGGAAGATGCTGTTATTGCTTACCTGCAAAGTCTTGGTGTCGGCTTTATCAACGCGTTACGCGCCAGGGAAACTGCCCAACCTGCAACACAGGCAGTCACTACCGGGGGGTAACTGATATGGCTATCATCAATGGTGTATTCACCGTCATATCAATGTTGATGTTTTTTGGAATCATCTGGTGGGCATGGTCAAAGCACCGTGTCAAGGATAATGACGAAGCGGCAAAGTTGCCATTCGCATTGCCAGATGAGGGATCAGATCAAGGAAATCGTAATAAGGGGTATGGATCATGAGTGATTTCGTGGGCATTGGATGGAGTTACTGGATCTCCATCATTGCACTGGGTGGTGTCATATTTTGTCTTTGGCTGTTGTTCACGCAACGGACTTGGCTGGATGGCGCTCCCAAAGGTGAGGAAAGTACAGGACACATCTGGGATGGAATTGGTGAGCTGAATACACCAATCCCCCGTTGGTGGGTCATTATGTACATTGGCTTGTGTGTCATTGGTCTGAGTATCATGTTTCTGTATCCGGCACTGGGCTCCAACCCTGGTGTGGTTGGTTATACAGCCGCCAAGCAGGTCGAAGAGGAACGTGCCGAGTACCTGAAGACCATTGCTCCTATCTATGAGAAGTTTGCGGCAATGCCTCTTGATGAATTGGTTAAAAACCCTGAGGCTCACGTGATTGGTGAACGGTTGTTCCTGAACAACTGTGCACAATGTCATGGATCAGATGCAAAAGGCCAGCCCAACTACCCCAACCTGACTGATGGCGACTGGTTGTATGGTGGTGAACCCGAGATCATTCTGCAAACCATCACCGAGGGCCGTCATGGCATCATGGCTCCTTTGGGAGCGGCAATTCCCCAGGCAAAAGCCGAGGAAGTAGCCAACTATGTCCGTTCACTTTCAGGACTGTCACATGATGCGACGTTGGTGCCGGCAGGCCAAGTAACCTTCAATCAGTTTTGTGTGGCCTGTCACGGTGCTGATGCCAAAGGCAATAAAGCCTTGGGTGCGCCTAACCTGACTGATAACATCTGGTTGAACAGCAGTTCCAAAGATGCCATCGTTAATACGATCCTGAACGGACGTGAAGGTCTTATGCCTGCGCAGAAAAACCTTCTCACACCTGATCAGATTCGTATGTTGACATCGTATGTATGGAGTCTCTCCAATAAAGAGGCTGCAGCGCAATAAGCAGTAAATCAAGGAAGAAAGAATGAGTAATGATCAAAGTACCGAAGGCAAAAATTCGGAACAGGCTCCGGCGTGGCAACCGGTGCAAATACAGCGCCCCGCTCAGGTCTCTAGTTCAGCAGGATTGACCGAGGAAGAAAGCACTAGGGTTATTGAGGAATTCAGGGCAAAAATATACCCTCGATCGGTAACCGGCATCTTTGCGCGCTGGAGGATCATTCTCGTTCTTTTTACCCAGGTTATTTTTTACGGGTTGCCATGGTTGCAGTGGAATGATCGTCAGGCCGTTCTGTTTGATCTGGGGGCCCGCAAGTTTTATATTTTTGGTATGGTATTGTGGCCGCAAGATGTATTTTATATGGCCGTCATACTTATCATTTCCGCTTACGGCCTGTTCCTGTTTACGGCGCTGGCCGGACGCCTGTTCTGTGGATATGCCTGTCCGCAAACAGTCTATACCGAAATTTTCATGTGGATAGAACGCAAGGTGGAAGGTGATCGGGTAGCCCGTATTCGCCTTGACGAAGAGCCTTGGTCGTTTCGCAAATTCCGCATCAAGGCAACCAAACATATATTATGGATCGCCGTAGCCTGGTGGACGGGTTCCACGTTTATTGGCTATTTTGCGCCCATCCGTGAATTGGGTTCTGATCTTATCAATTTTGAACTGGGCCCATGGCAATGGTTCTGGATCATTTTCTACTCCTTGGCAACTTGGGGTAATGCAGGCTTCCTGCGCGAATCAGTCTGTAAGTACATGTGCCCTTATGCACGCTTCCAGAGTGTGATGGTAGACTCCGATACCTTTGTGGTTACCTATGACAAAATTCGTGGTGAACCCCGTGGTGGACGTTCACGTAAGGTAGATCATCATGAAATGGGTCTTGGGGACTGTATTGACTGTACGGTCTGTGTACAGGTCTGCCCAACCGGGATCGATATTCGTAACGGTCTGCAATACATGTGTATTGGCTGTGGTGCCTGTATTGATGCCTGTGACCAGATCATGGATAAAATGAATTATCCAAAAGGTCTTATCCGTTATACGTCTGAAAATGGCATGCTTGAGGGCCTTGATAATAAACAGGCCAGAAAACGTCTGTTCAAGCCGCGTGTTTATGTTTATCTGACCTTGCTGGCATTCTTTATTATTGCTTTCCTGGTGTCAGTGGCCATGCGTACACCATTGCGGATGGATATCATGAGGGATCGTGGCGCATTGGGTCGTGAAGTACCGGGAGGTTTAATTGAAAACGTCTACCGGATACAGCTGATCAACATGACCGAAGAGCCACTTGATCTTGAAATTACCGCTCAAGGCAAGGATCTTGAAAATGTCCATGTTCGTGCCGGTGACAGTGATAGTGCCGTGGTTAAAGTGGCGCCTTTTGCCAATGAATGGGTGCCACTGGTTATCCAGGTTCCGCTTGGAGAGGTCAAGCCAGGTTTGTACGATCTTCAATTGAAAGCCCAAACGCTGGAAAGTGAAGAACTTGACCTGAAGGCGGAAGAGAAAACAAGTTTCTTTGTTCCTAACTAAATTTAAGCTGGAAATTTACATGTCTACCTACAATGATGATGATCTTGATGTTAATCCTTGGTACAAGGAGCCTTGGCCATGGATATTAATGGCAGGACCGGCGCTGGCAATAATTGGTTGCATCATTACCATAGTGCTGGCATTATCTACGAATGTAGACCAGCAAATTAAACTGGAAGGTGTCAAGCAAGGGCTTTTTGTCAGTAAGGATGGCAAGGATATTCCCCGGTTTGGCACAAATCCAGAGGTGGAAAACAGAGAGCTCAAATAACAAACGGGGGACGATATGCGTACCATAATGTGGATTATATGGCCTTCATTTTTGGCGGCAGGTTTGTTAAGCGGTGTGGTATTTGCGTTGGTAGAGCCTGCGGATATAAGCATATTTGGTTATATCCCGGTCAGTATCGAGTGGGTTTATGCCGGTGGCTTTTTTCTGTTCTGGATCATGGCCGCCTTTTCCAGTCTGTTAAGCTTGTTCATGATCAATACACGTGGAAACAACCGGTTGTTTGACAATGACGAAGAGCTTTAGCGTTTATTATTAAAATTGATTAGAATGAAAAAGTACGAAGTTCTTCGTACTTTTTTATTTTATCTTGATGTTTTGCTCGTTTTTGATCAGATCATGCAGCCCTGATTTGCTTAACAGTTGAACCTGGCGTTGATGGATGCGGATCAGGCCTTCTTTGGCAAAGCGTGAGAGCAGACGGCTGACTGTTTCAAGGGTCAGACCCAAATAGTTGCCAATTTCTTCCCGACTCATGCGTAAAATGAATTCATTGGGTGAATAACCCAGATTTGTGAAACGAGCTGAGAGATTTAATAAAAAAGAGGCAACCCGTTGTTCTGAGCGCATGGCACCCAAAGACAGGACCAGATTGTGTGAGCGCGAAATTTCCTTACTGAGAATTTTCCAGAATTGCTGCTGCAGGGCAGGGATTTCCTGGGTCAGGACATCAAGATCGCTAAGTTTAAGAACGCAAACCTCGGTATCCTCAAGGGCAATGGCATTGGATAAATGAGTGCCTTCACTGAATCCGTCAAGACCCAGTAATTCTCCGGCCAGAAAAAAGCCGGTAATTTGCACGTGCCCGCTTTCGTTTTCGAGTTGTGTTTTCATGGAACCCGAACGAATGCTGTAAATGGCCGTAAGAGGATCGCCAACCTTGAAGAACAGTGTTCCTTTGGGAATACGTATGCGTTCTTTGATCAGTTCGGTCAACCTGTTTGTTTCAGAGGGTGTTAATCCTCCTGGGACACACAAGTGCCCCAACATACAAGTTGAACAATGAATTGATTCTTTATTGAGTAAAAGGTGTTTGAGCATCCCTATCATTTCCTTATTGCTATGCTCAAGCTATTGAGATAGCACTGCATATTGTAGTCGTTATATGTATTTGGATTGTTATTGTTTGGCATATATCAATTTTTTTCTTAAGCAATTCATTTATTTTTACAATAAAAACCAGAATGAAATCCTTTTTTTGTGTGCAATCGGGCTCAACTTGATCGTGCGGCTTGTGTTTAAAACATGTTCAGTATCATGTTACCATTTCCGGGTGACATTATTTCCAGTATTTTTTTTGCGCATACGTGTTTTTAAGTAAATTGATGAAACCACGGGTTCTTTGAGGTAAATGTTTTCTGTCGGGTAGCATGGCATAAATGCCATTTGCGGGTGCATTATATTCATCCAATATGGTCACTAATGTCCCTTTTTCAATTTCGCGCCTGACTTCCCACATGGAGCGCCAGGACAGTCCAAAGCCGCTTAATGTCCATTCAAGCAAGACTGAACCGTCAGAACAGGATAATCGTGCTTTGGGCTTAATGGCAATAATCTGGTCATTTTCCTTGAATAGCCACCCTTTATGCTGATTGCCCTGGGAGCCAAATGAAAGACACTCATGGTGCTGGAGTTCATCGGGATGCTGGGGAGTGCCGTGTGTTTTCAGGTATTCTGGGGCGGCCACGACAACCCGATGATTTTCGGCCAGCCTGATGGCAATCAGTTGTGAATTCTCAAGATCACCAATCCGAATGGCACAATCGTATTGCTCTTCAACCAGGTCTACCACTCGGTCAGTCAAGTCAAGCGATACCTTGACATCGGGATATTGCTCACAAAAGACAGGAATAAGCGGAGCAACGTGCTTGCGTCCGAATCCGGCCGGAGCCGTAATGCGCAAAGGACCACTTACCTTGACTTTACCCTCTGTAATGAGGCTTTCGGTATCGGCCAGGTCTTTCAGGATTCTTTGGGCTTCTTCCAGAAAAATATGTCCTTCCGGTGTCAGTGACAATTTTCGGGTTGAACGTATGATTAATTTTACGCCCAGTCTTTCCTCCAGGGCATCGATGCGCCGTCCCATCATGGCGGGAGCAATGTTTGCCTGACGGGCCGCGGCAGACAGGGTACCCAATGTTGCCACTGCGACAAAACTTTCAAGTTGAGTAAATCGACTCATTCTAACCCTCTTGGAAAGTGCTTGAAATAAAAAGGAAGTGAAGTCCTGACGCTAAAGAGAATCCTGAAAATCACTGCTTGTGTGACGGTTGGGCCCTATTTTACTGCTACAGGGCAGGCTCAAACTGAAGTGCTTGCTGTTGCAAGGTCAGTTTGTTCAGTCGAAACAGCCGCTCGCGTTTGAGTACGGTTTCCAAAGGTTCGGCTTGCCGGCCTATTTTCAGGGCATCTGCTGGAATAAGTTCAAGCAGGGCTTGCATGTGTGCCTGATGATTTTCCCAGCACATCACCAAAAATTGGTCCGGGTCATACAGGTACAGCCCAAGATTCCGGATTTCTGCCCGATGAAAGTCCTTGATGTTGCGGGTTAAGATACAGGTGGTGCTTTCCGGGTGTTTTTGCTGGATGGCACGTGCCGCGGCAATCACATGCCAGTCTTTTTTGTCACTGCGTTTAAGGCCTGTCTCATAGGCGCTGACATCGCCCATATTGGCGAGTGGGAATTGCTGTTGCATTTTCAGCCATTCCACATCAAGTATTTCAGGGGTTACATTCCAGATACGGCTGGCATTGCGTCGCCATTCCACACCGATGTATTCGGCCCATACAGGATGAAAATGTCCTGCCTGTGCCAGGCGAAGTAGCAGGTGTCGCAATACATTGGACATCAGGACACAGGTGTCGATCACAATGAAATGGGGAAGGTGGGCTGGCGGTAAGACAGGCATTGAAAAAAAGAAATGAAATACTACAATTGACAATTGACAATAACAATTGCCTTGTTTTGTTGAAGGATTGAACTGGCATTTTAACATTGGAATTCGGGGAATTGGTTTTGAGGCATCGTTCCTGCAGGAGGCAGGATCAATTATTGCCCATGTCAGTGGAAACTTGCCCAAGCCTGAAACGAATGGGACAGTTATCAAAAAATGAAATTTTATATCTTGAAATTTCACAAGCGCAGCACTATATAAGCAGTATTCAAAGATAACCCGAGCAGATGCGCTCAACCTTATACAGGAAAGAATGATGCGATTTGATAAGTTGACAACAAAATTCCAGCAGGCTTTGGCAGATGCCCAAAGCCTGGCATCCAGAAATGACAACCCTTATATAGAACCCGTTCATGTATTGTCTGCCTTGCTGGCCGATGCCGAAAGTGGCTCGGCCAGTTTGCTGGCACGCGCAGGCGTGTCGGTTAACCGCGTGTTGCCGGCGCTTGACAAGGCCATCAAGGATATTCCGCAAGTGCAGGGGGCCGATGCCAATATCCAGATCAGCCGGGACCTGAACGGTCTGCTGAATAAAACTGATAAAGAAGCGGCAAAGCGTGGTGACGCATTTATTGCCAGTGAATTGTTTTTGCTTGCCCTGGCTGATGATAATGGGCCGGCAGGCCGAATCTTGCGTGAAGCCGGTTTGCAGAAAAAAGCCCTTGAGGCGGCGATTGAAGCTGTACGGGGTGGTGAGTCTTTAACTGATCAGGAAGGCGAATCCCATCGTCAGGCCCTGGAAAAATACACGACAGACCTGACCGAGCGTGCACGTCAGGGCAAACTGGATCCGGTAATTGGCCGTGATGATGAAATCCGCCGGGCCATCCAGATCTTGCAACGCCGTACCAAAAACAATCCGGTGCTGATTGGTGAGCCGGGTGTGGGTAAAACCGCGATTGTCGAGGGGCTGGCCCAGCGTATTATCAATGATGAGGTGCCTGAGTCTTTACGTGGCAAGCGCGTGCTTTCACTGGACCTGGCCGCTTTGCTGGCCGGTGCCAAGTTTCGTGGCGAATTTGAGGAACGCCTGAAAGCAGTCCTGAAAGAGCTGGCCCAGGATGATGGCAATAATATTGTTTTTATTGATGAAATCCATACCATGGTGGGCGCCGGTAAGGCGGAAGGCGCCATGGATGCTGGCAATATGCTTAAACCGGCCCTGTCACGGGGTGAGTTGCATTGCATAGGTGCAACCACGCTTGATGAATACCGAAAATATATTGAAAAGGATGCTGCCCTGGAGCGACGCTTCCAGAAAGTGATCGTGGATGAGCCTGATGTGGAATCGACCATTGCCATTTTGCGTGGTTTGCAAGAGCGTTATGAAATTCACCACGGCGTGGATATTACCGATCCGGCCATTGTGGCGGCTGCCGAGTTGTCCAACCGTTATATTACCGATCGCTTCCTTCCTGATAAGGCAATTGACCTGATTGATGAGGCCGCGGCCCGTATCCGGATGGAAATCGACTCCAAGCCTGAAGTGATGGACCGGCTTGACCGACGTATCATTCAATTGAAAATCGAACGTGAGGCTGTCATCAAGGAAACGGACGAAGCTTCGCGTCGTCGCTTGCAATTGATTGAAGAGGAAATGGAGCAGCTTCAGCGCGAGTATAACGATTACGAGGAAATCTGGAAGGCCGAGAAAGCGGCTGTGCAGGGTTCTAAAGCGATCAAGGAAGAGATCGACCAACTGCGTGCGCAAATGGCTGAGTTCCAGCGCAAGGGGCAGTTTGATAAACTGGCTGAATTGCAATACAGCAAATTGCCCGAACTGGAAGGTCGCCTGAAAGCCGCTGAAGCCGGTGCAGAGCAGACTGAAAAGCCCAAATTGTTGCGGACCAAGGTGGGTGCCGAGGAAATTGCAGAAGTGGTTTCTCGCGCCACCGGCATCCCGGTTTCCAAAATGATGCAGGGAGAGCGGTCAAAATTGCTGGCGATGGAAGATGAGCTGCACAAACGGGTGGTTGGTCAGGATGAAGCGGTTACCCTGGTGGCTGATGCCATTCGCCGTTCACGGGCCGGTTTGTCCGATCCTTCCAAACCTTATGGATCGTTCCTGTTCCTGGGGCCAACCGGTGTGGGTAAAACCGAATTAACCAAGGCATTGGCCAGTTTTCTGTTTGACTCTGATGAGCATATGATCAGGATCGACATGAGTGAATTCATGGAGAAACATTCGGTTGCCCGTCTGATTGGTGCGCCTCCGGGGTACGTTGGCTATGAGGAAGGGGGGTATCTGACAGAAGCGGTACGTCGTAAACCTTATAGCGTGATTTTGCTTGATGAGGTTGAAAAAGCGCATCCGGATGTGTTCAACGTATTATTGCAAGTACTTGATGATGGTCGCCTGACGGATGGTCAGGGCCGTACAGTCGATTTTCGCAATACGGTCATCATCATGACGTCCAACCTTGGTTCGCATCATATTCAAAGCATGGTGGGTCAGTCTTACGAGGCGATCAAAGAAGTGGTGTGGGAGGATGTCAAACAGGCCTTCCGTCCTGAATTCCTGAACCGGATTGATGAAGTGGTTGTGTTCCATGCCTTGAGCAGCAAGCATATTGCTTCGATTGCGAATATCCAGTTGAAACGTCTTGCACAAAGATTGCATGAGCAGGAAATGGGCTTGGAAGTATCCGAAGAGGCACTTGCCTTAATTGCCGAGAATGGATTTGATCCGGTTTTTGGGGCTCGACCTTTAAAACGTGCGATTCAACAACACATTGAGAATCCGATTGCAAAACGAATTCTTGAAGGAGAGTTGGGTCCAAAAGATACCATTCTGGTGGGTATGCAAGATGGCCAGTTTTTATTTGGCCGGAAGTAAACCCTTAAATCCTTAATATATATGGGTAAATGCCTGATATTGCAGTATTTTTGCTTGTCATGAAAAACTGCTTGTCAGGCATTTTTTGTTACGTGAAATGCATTTGCAAATGACTCAGGGTAATTCCCCGGTAAATTTTTGTTGACAGGGGTCTGAATAGTCGTCATAGTGTGATGTATAAGATTTTCAAGTTCGTTGATTTTTGCTAGATTCTTTGCTCATGCAGTTTCGTTGTGCTTTTGTCTACTCCTTGATGGTCTTGTGTTTGTTTGGTCTATTCAGACCGTAATTTTAAGGAAATTCAAATGTCAACAGAATCTGGCATCGTTAAATGGTTTAATAACGAAAAAGGCTTCGGCTTCATCAAACCCGCTTCAGGCGGTAAAGATCTGTTTGTACACCACACCGACATCATCGGTACAGGTTACAAATCTCTGCAAGAAAACCAGGAAGTTACTTTCGTGGTTGCAGATGGCCCTAAAGGTCCACAAGCCAAAGAAGTATCAGCTAAGTAATTTATTACCAGCTAATAAAAATACCGCCGCGAGGCGGTATTTTTTTGTCTAAAATAGTTTGCTGAAACAGGTTGTTTTTTAGCAACGCTAAAAAATAAAAACAGTCAGGTTTATTTTTTAATAAAAATCAGATACTTGTGTTCATTTTATTAAAATATCCACCTTTATATGAGACTTGCTTAAATAATTATAGTTGATTTCAATAATGAGAATCATTATTATTTATTCAATATGAGTGACAAATAGCTCCACGAGGGGTGAAACAACATAAAACCGGGTTGGTCATAGACTTTGTCATGTCAGCGGGGCTGAACTTTGATTCCTGGCCGTATTCATCAGGGCGAGACAAGGAGCCAAGCGTTTAAATTAAACAGTATGTATAAATCTTCAAATGTAATTCCAACAGTACCTTTTTCTATTCGCCTTGCTGGTGCTGTTACTGCTGTGGGTATTCTTGCCGCTTTAGGATTCATTGCCACCATGGATGCATCAGCAACACATAAGCAATTTGAAGAAGCACCGGTGTTTGTGTCAATTTTTGAGGAAACGGCTTCTGAGGCTCCTAAAGGGGAGATGATGCCTGATGTGATTCCTTTGCAAGAAGAACAGCCTGAAGAGGTTATTCTGGAACCAGAACCAGTGGTTGAGCCAGAGCCAGAGCCAATCGTTGAACCAGAACCGGAACCAGAACCAGAACCGGAGCCAGAACCAGAACCGGAGCCGGAGCCGGAGCCGGTCCCCGAGCCTGTCATGCCTGTCAAGCCGCCAGAACCTAAACCGGAACCACCCAAAGTGGTTAAAAAAGAGGTTGCGCCCAAGAAAGTCGTGAAACAGGAAAAGCCCAAGGCAAAACCTGTGTTGAAAAGCCAGAAAGTCTCGGAACAGGCGCCACCCGTCACCAAACCCATTGGCGTTTCCCAGGGGAATCCCAATGTCAAACCAGGGTCTTCGTCGGCCGATTCGGCACCGGTTGTTGTCAGGCAGGTGGGTTACAGGGTGCGGCCTAAAGTCAATTATCCAATGAGCGCCAAACGGCGGGGCGAAAAGGGAACGGTTGTCGTGCGTGTCTTGATTGACCGTAACGGGGTGGCCAAGCGCGTATCGCTATTAAAAGGAACGCCTTATGATGCCTTGAACAAGGCCGCCTTAAATGCCGTGCGCGAGGCACGATTTAAACCTCATACAGAAAATGGTGTGCCACGGGAAGCGCTGGCAGACATTCCAATTAAATTTGAATAAAAGGAAATAGCATGATTTCGTCATTGCTGACTTCAACATTCGGTTCAATTGCACAAATTGTGACCAATACATCAGAAAATGGTAGTGTTGCTGCTGCAACGGTCAATGACGCAGCGGGTTCTGCTGTCACAGTCGTTCCCGGGGCTGCCGTGGAACTTGTTAATAATATGGCCGCCAATGCGGCAACGACAGTTGCCGCCGATGCAGGCACTTCACAAATGCTGGGTTTTTTGATGCAAAGTGATGCCGTGGGTAAAACCCTGTTTGGCGTGCTGGTATTCATGTCTTTATTGACCTGGTATCTCATCGTGGTTAAGGGTTTGCTTAATTGGCGTGCAAGCCGTCATAGCAAGGCGTTTTTATCACGCTTCTGGAATGCTTCTTCACTGGAGCAGGTGGATAAGGACTTGCATAAATTTGGGGCGACGGACCCGTTTTCACGCCTGGCTAACCAGGCCTTGCATGCCCGTGAGCATCACGCAAAATATGGGGTGACCAATTTGTCTGAGGTGGGGTCAAATGCCGACTTTGTTACCCGTACCATGCGTAAAGTCATTGATGAAGAAACCGCTCATCTGGAAAACGGACTCACCATTCTGGGTTCGGTGGGTTCAACAGCGCCTTTTGTAGGATTATTTGGGACGGTTTGGGGGGTTTATCATGCTCTGGTCAATATTGGTATGTCTGATGGCATATCCATTAATAAAATTGCCGGACCGGTTGGAGAGGCGCTGATCATGACTGGCCTGGGGCTGGCTGTGGCTATTCCTGCAGTGCTCGCTTACAACGCTTTTGTGCGTCGCAATCGGGTGGTGCTGGCTTCATTGGATGGTTTTGCCTATGACTTGTTCGCCTTTGTCACAACCGGGCAGCAGGTGGAGGTGTCTTCCGGCAAAGTCCGTGCCTTGCGTAGCAATGGTACACACTAGTAAAGTGATGGGGTAAATAATGGCATTTGGAAGCTTCGACCAGAAAAACAACGCCAATCATATGGTGTCGGAAATCAATATGGTTCCGCTCATTGATGTGATGCTGGTTTTGTTGGTTATTTTTATTATTACTGCGCCTTTGCTGGCACACTCCATCAAAATTGATGTGCCACAGGTAAGCAGTACGCCCGTTACAGAAGATCCCAAGTCAATTGATTTGGCGATCGATGCACAAGGTGGCATTTTCTGGAATGAATCACCCATTCCCGAGGCGAGTTTGCGTGAGATGTTCATTTCCCAGGCCAAAGAGGTGCCTCAGCCGGAAATCAGGATTCGTGCCGATGCCAATACGCGTTATGAGCAGCTGGCCAGAATCATGGCAATGGCCAAAGGGTCGGGCTTGAAAAAGCTGGGTTTCATCACTTCACCTGCTTCGCAAGGCACGGCAGGTGCCAGTGCGGCGGCAGTAGCGGCGCCCGTTATTGCACCGGTTCAGTAGGGGTAGGTCAGTCGCCAGGATCGGCGCATAAAGTGAAAGGCCACGTTCTTGGGAACGAGGCCTTTTATTTGGCGCGTGTGATGGACTTAACTTTTGTTTTCGTTGCGATAATAATTGACACCGATTTTAATCCGCTCACGCCCCTGACTTTGTCGGTGCCGGTTAGTGTCTCTTAGGGAATAGACGCAGCCACAATATTCCTGCTGGTAGAATTCTTCGCGCTTGCTGATTTCAATCATGCGGGCCGAACCGCCACCTTTGCGCCAGTTGTAGGTCCAGTAAACCAGTTCGGGGTAACGGGCAGCCGCGCGCTCACCACAGCCGTTGATCTGGTTCATGTCTTTCCAGCGGGAAATGCCCAGTGAGCTGGTAATCGTGTCAAACCCGTGTTCGTGTGCATACAGCGCGGTACGCTCAAAGCGCATGTCGAAACAGGCAGTACAGCGTTCGCCACGTTCGGGTTCATTTTCAAGCCCCTTGACACGCTCAAACCAGTTGTCGACATCATAATCGACATCGATAAACGGTACGTTATGCAACTTGGCAAAGCGAATGTTTTCTTCCTTGCGGATTTCATACTCCTTGACCGGATGGATATTCGGGTTATAGAAGAAAATCGTGTAATCAATACCCGATGCGAGCATTGCCTCCATGACTTCGCCAGAGCAGGGTGCGCAACAGGAGTGCAGTAGCACTTTACGGTGGCCTTTGGGTAATTCCAGGACAGGTCTTTTAATATCGGTGACGGTAACCATGGCAGAGTAGGACAAAAATATTGCAAAGGTTCATTTTAGAATATTTTTGTCCTGAATTCAGGGCTTTGGCTTATTATGAGGGATTGCCTTCCTGCTCCCGGGTACCGGGAAAGACGATTTCCCATAATCTGTTCACTGCCTGGCGTTCGTTCAGCAGCAAATGATTATCTACGCGTGCCTTTTCCTGGCCGCGTAGTCTGACTGCATGCTGTGTTTTGCGCAAAGTGCGATAGGCATCAGCCACTTCGTTGGCCAGATCCTCGGGAATAAAGCCGCCTTCCGCAGCGATTTTAAGCAAAGCAATATTGCCAAGGTTATCCAATAGCCGGGGGTATTGATGTGAGTAGGCCAGCACCAGATATTGAGTGATGAATTCAATATCAACCATGCCGCCATGGTCATGTTTAACATCAAACATGCCCGAATTATTGGGATGGCCGGCCCGCATTTTGGCGCGCATGTCGATAATGTCCTGCCGGAGCTGTTCCCGGTCCCTTTCTTTGAGCAGAATCTGGCGGCGGATCCGTTCAAAACGCTTGCCGATGGCCTTGTCGCCAGCACAGAAGCGGGCGCGTGTCAGAGCCTGGTGTTCCCAGGGCCAGGCATGTTCAAGCTGGTATTTTTCAAAGGTATCCACCGAGATGGCCAGCAGGCCGGCATCGCCATCCGGACGCAGGCGCAAGTCAATTTCATACATTCGGCCTGAGGAGGTCATGCTGGAAAGCCAGGTGCTCAGGCGTCGCCCCAGTTTTGCATAAACTTCAAGGGCGTAATCGGCCGGATCATCAAAAAGCAGTACCAAATCCAGGTCTGAGGCATAACCCAGCTCTTTGCCCCCCAGTTTGCCATAGGCGATCACGGCAAAACGCGGGTAGTCGGGTACGGGTTCCGAGGTTTGTTCGGGCTTGGGTTTGACAGCGGGCCAAATGCGTTTGATGCTTTCTTCCAGCAGCAGATCTGCCAGGGCTGACAAGTGGTCAGCCAGTTTTTCAACCGATAGGCCACCAGACAGATCCTGGGCCAGCAACTGAAAACTGACTTGTTTCTGGACATCCCGCATGATGTTCATTTGTTGTTCAACGTCAGGTTGCCCATCTTGCAGTACGCAGGCGTCCAGGTCTTTACTGAGTTGCGTGGCGATATGAGAAAAATCCACGTTTTGCATGAGGGTTTGCCAGTCGATCAGCCCATCCAGCAAAATCGGGTTGCGGATCAGGTAACCGGCCGCCCAGTGGCTTGAGGACATGATGCGGGCAACCCGGGCCAGTGTTTCCGGATATTCGGCCAGCAAAGCAAGATAGGCACTGCGCTGGGCAATCGCTTCAATCAGGTCAAACAGATTCCCGCAGGTCAGTTGCGGGTTATCGCTTTTGGCTGCGGTTTCCAATAATTGGGGCAAGAGTTTTTTCAGTCGCGTACGGCTTGAGCCGGAAAGGGTGCGAATACGGCTGCTGTTGAGCAATGCCTTGATACGGTTTTCAATATACTCATGGATTTCCGGTGCAAAAAACTGTTGAACCAGTTCAGGCAGGTCGGTACTATCAGACGTGTCGGAAAGGTGGTTGTAATGGGGGCCGGACGCTGATTCTTCACCCATGCCAGCGATACGGAATGCGTTTCGAAATGCCCGGGATACCACTCGTCGGTGCTCGTTCAGTTGTGACCGGAAGGCTTGTTCTTCCATATTCATTGCCTTGGCCAGGGCGGCAAACCGTTCGGGGTCGGCCGGCAACAGGTGCGTTTGCTCATCTTCACGATATTGCAGCATGTGCTCCACGCGCCGCAGGAAGCGATAGGCATTTTCCAGCAGCAGGCCTTCTTCCTTGGTAATGAGCCCTATGCCGATTTCGGCATGAAGGGCTGGTAACAGGCCCCTGAGTTGCAGGGATGGCATTCGACCGCCACGAATGAGCTGTGCTAGCTGAACGGTAAATTCAATTTCACGAATACCGCCTTCACCCAGTTTGATGTTGTGAATGCTGTCCACGCCATTGCGGTTAAGGGCTTTGCGTTGCCAGTCCTGACGAATGCGTTCGCGTAGCTGACGTAATGAAGCAAGGGCATCAAAATCAAAATACTTGCGGTAAACAAATGGTGTGCGCAGGCTTTTCAACTGGGCAATGTCTTCTTTGGATGAGCTCTGCTTAAAATATTTGACGGGAATAACTCTAGCCTTCAGCCAGGCATATCGTTCCCATTCCCGTCCCTGGGTAATCAAGTAGTTTTCCAGCGCGTCAAGGCTCCAGGCCAGTGGGCCGCCATCCCCGTCGGGGCGCAACCGCAGATCGGTACGGAAAACATGGCCATCGGCATTTATTTCAGACAGGACGGGCATCATGCGTTGGGTCAGACGGCCATAGAACTCATGGTGGCTCAGGGGACGACGACCCGTGGTTTCACCTTCCTGGGCATACAGCATGATCAGGTCGATATCGGAAGAAACATTCAATTCTTTGCCGCCCAGTTTGCCCATGCCCAGAATGATCATTTCCATGGGTTTGCCGGTTTCGGGGTTGATGGGCTCGCCATGGATCTGCACCAGATCCTGCATGATGCTTAAATAAGCCTGCTGCACGGCCAGGTCGGCCAGAAAACTCATGCTTTGGGTGACTTCTTCAAAACAGGCCTGGCCATTGATATCCCTTACCATCAGGGCGCAGAATACCCGATTCCTGAGTTTGCGTAACAGGTGCTTGCATTGTTCGGTGGCGATGGGTTGATGCACGGGCTGGCCACTGGTCTGTGTAAACCATTGCTTGATGATGTCCGGTGTGATGGGGTGCAAAATGTCCTGGCTCAGTTCGGTTTTCAGTTGTTCATTTGTGCTGATTTTACGTTGCAGGTAACCGGACCATTCAAGGGCGCGGGTTAGACTATTGGTTGGCATCATGCTTTCTCAAAAAATGTAAGGTTATGTCTAACGACTGTTTCTGTGGCCTGAGGCAATGCAGTATTGGATATAATACACTGGACTGTAACCATCAAGATGTGAGCCGCCCCAGTGAGCGTTGCCAGGAAAATTTTACGCTATTGTTTAGTCTTTTTTATTGGTTTTTTGATTCTGCTTGCTGCCTTGTCATTGGGGGTAAGGTATTTTCTTGTTCCAAACCTGCATCAATGGCTGCCTCAAATTCAGACATATATCAGCAAAACGCTGGATATGGATGTGCGGGTGGATCAATTGTCGCTTGCCTGGGAAGACAGCCCGGTCTTGCAATTGCAAGACGTCACGATTGAAAACAATGAGAAAAATGAATACTTGAAGATTAAATCGGTTTCGGCGGGCGTGAACTGGTTGAACCTGTTGCGCATGCGTCCTTTTTTATCTGAAATCAGTATTCATAACGCCGCCCTGAATATACGCCGGGATGCCGATGGAAGCATACACCTGCTGGGGCAAAAGCTGCTTGGACAGGATAAAGCCAGCGTACCCGAGAGTGTGATGGACAAAGGCGAGTCGTCCCTGCTGGCAGGATGGCTGGCATCCCTGTCTTCGCTTCGTCTGAACGATGCTGATCTGATCTGGGTTGATGAACAGCGGCAGGCTCAGCCTTTGGTGTTGTCGGGAGTTTATCTGGATATAAAGCCCGTGCATGATGAACTTGATGTTTCATTGTCTGCCCGTTTGCCTGAACATTTGGGTGATACGTTCGCCCTTGAGGCGACCTTGCAGCAGGTTTCGGGGGCGCAAGGGCAATTGCAATGGAGCGGTGAAGTCAACGCAAAATTAAACGGCCTGTCTTTGCTTGATCTTGCGCCATGGTTAAACATTCCCGAGCAGCTTCGTTCAGGTTATCTCAATCATGCTGCGCTTGTCCTGGAAGTGAGCCAGAATAAAATCGGTAAAATTTCACTGGATGCCGAAGCGAGGGATTTCAGGCTTGAGGACCATTTAAGAAAGCATGCTTTTATTGTTGCTTCCGGTTTGTTACAGTTAAAGCTGGATACCAGCTTCAGCAATATTCAGGCGGAAATCAGGCGGCGTGCAAGTGTCGAGAGTGCAGAGCAGGTACCCCATGAAGAGTTGGCCGTGCTCACGCCCTGGGTATTTTCTTTTAGGGCCAGCCAGTTTTTCTACGATGACAAAACGTCCTTTAATGAACCGGTCGGGCTTGAGCAGGTCAATATAACGGGTCGCTTTCAGCGCGATGAACAACAGTTTCCGTGGGTTAGCATACAGCAGGGAATCATTAAAAATGACGATATAGATATCAATGTCAGTGGCAATTGGTATTTTGATCCCAATTCGGATAATGGCATTGTAGATCTGCAAGGTGATCTTCATTCATTGAAATTGCCTCATTTGTATCGTTATTTACCCAATGTTATTGATGATGATGCCCTGGGCTGGTTAACTCATGCTTTTAAGGACGGCCAACTTGAGAATGCGCCTTTTACGTTGAAAGGGGTTGTTGATCATTTTCCTTTTGGGCTTCGCCCGCAATCCGGTGATTTTCAGGTAAAGGGAGACTATAAAAATATGGCTCTTGATTATCACCAGGATGAAATAAAAGGGCGAAAATGGCCGATTGTTTATTCGGAAAACGGCAGGTTTGACTTCCGGCGCGACAAGATTGCCCTGCAATCCGGGCAGGCCTATTTTTTGATTCAGGAAGATAAAAAAATTGATCTGAATGATTTTTCCGGATTGGTCTCCAGTATTGAAAAAGATACCAAGGTGGCGTTGCAGGCCAACTCAGTGGCGCCAGCTGAAAATTTCCTGGCGTTTACACGGATCACGCCTTTGGGGTATCTCATCAAAAACGCGCTGGATACAGCCAGTGCAACCGGCACCTGGCAGATTCCGTTGCGTCTGTTTATCCCGGTGAATGATGCGAATAATGCCAAGGTAAGCGGCACCATTCATATTCAGGATGCTGACTTTCAGTTTGAGCCAGACTATCCCTGGTTAAGAAAAATGAATGGTTCCTTGCGGTTTGATGAAACCGAGTTGGTGGCGCAAAAACTGGTAGGGAACATGTTGGGCGGGCCTGTGACCCTGGAAGGCCATATCGGTTCTTCAGGTAACTCCTTGAACATGAAAGGGATGTTTACCGGTGAGGGGCTCAGGGAAGTGTTGTCGGCCAAGGGTATGGAACGGATCAAGGGGCAGGCCAATTATGAGGCCAAGTTTGATTTTCTGGCAGGTGGAAAGGTCAATGTGCAGGTTGATTCTTCCCTGCAGGGCCTTGCCCTGGATTTCCCGGGTGAAGTGGGTAAATCTGCTGCAGCATCAAAACCGTTACGGGCCCGCTGGTTGAGTGCTGCCTATAAAAATAACGATAATGCCAGGGTGCTTGAGCTGGATCTGGGACAGGGTACTGTCAGGGCGATATTTGAACGCGATGTTCAATCCAGGAACGGTGCTTTTTTTTATAAAGGGGGCGTAGGTGTACTGGCTGAGCCAATAATGCCGGCGCAGGGTTTGAAAATATCCGCCCGGCCTGCTGTTGTTGATGTCCAGCAATGGCTGGATATTGTGGATGAGTTTGATTCTGGCAAAACCGTCGGCAAGTCATCACGGGTATTTCCCGATGTCAGTGCCTTGCAGCTGGATACCGCTTCTTTGCGTTATCTGTCACAAACTATTGCTCAGGCCAGGGTGTCGGGTATAAAAAATCCTAAATCCTCCGCATGGGGGTTTCGTATTGATGCCGAAGCGGTAACTGGCGATATTGATTGGGTGCCTGGCAAAGTGGCGCATGAGGATTTTGTGGCTGCCCGTTTTGATCATCTGGCCTTGAATTCAGAGTCTGGGGATAAGGAAGACGACAAGGATCAGAAAAATGGCAATGCCTCCAAACGACTTGATTTGCCAAGACTGGATATTAGTGCCAAACGATTTCTGATATTTGATAAAGAGTTGGGCTCACTTAAGCTGAAAGGGCGTAAAAAAAACCGGCAGGATAATTGGCAGATTGACAATTTGGCCATTAACAATGTTGGTGGCTCTTTGTATGCTACCGGTGCGCTTAAAACCGAAAAGAACAGTACGGGGCTGGATCTTAAGCTGAATCTGAACTTTCTGGACTTGGGGCGGTTGCTTTCTGTTCTGTTGGAAAAGACAGTGGTTGCCGGTGGTAAAGGATATGTAAATGGTGTGTTGAAATGGCCTGATATCAGCGATCTGGATTTGAACCAGATTGACCTTAGTCTTGAGAGTCGTGTCACGGAAGGCAGATTGCTGAGTATTGACTCGAAAGTGGCCAAGGCATTGGAGTTGCTGGCATTGCAATCGATTAGCCGGATTCCGGAGTTTGGCAGTACCTTGGGTAATTCCTTCAAGGATGGCGTCAGTTTTGATATGGCCAGGGCCAGCTTGAATATGAAGCAGGGGGAAGTGCAGGTTTCCGATTTTTGGCTGAGTGGTCCGGCCGTGGCTATTGTGGCGTCCGGTGATACCAATATAAACACTGAAACGCTTGATTTTCAGGCGGTGGTGGTGCCTAATCTTGATATCAGTGGCGCTGCCATTTTGACAGGGGTGATTGTGAATCCGGTGGTGGGTGTGGGGGCTTTTCTTTCCCAGTGGTTATTGCAGGCGCCCTTGCAACGCTCATTGACCGCCAGATATTTTGTGCGTGGTACCTGGAGTGAGCCTATAATTAACGATGCCGTATTGCCGACCGAAGAAGAGCTGAAAGAGAAAGAAGCGAGCAAGAAAATCAATGATTTGTACAGAAGTAACTAAGTTATTTACTTGAGAAGGTTGGAAATGAAAAAAACAGGATTGCTTGCCATTGGCGTGTTATTGGCCGGTTGTGCCATACAGGACGGGATCTCTGAGCCGGGTTCAAGTGTCACCCGTTATATGTGTAATAAAACGACGGCTGTGGCTGAGGGGCAGGATGGTATGGATACTGCCGTGTCTGAGCAGACTTATCCCTGCACCAAGGAAGAGTTTGAGTCCATGAACAAGGTGTATGGGTCTATGGAGGAATTGAAGAAAAGTTTGTGAGTTTGGCAAAAGCCCGTTGGTATGGGTGGGATTAGGACAGGCATTTGCCTGGGTATTCAGAAGCCAAAAAAAAACAAGGTCTCATATAAAATGAGGCCTTGTTTAGGTGTGCGGTACTGCCCAAATAAGTACTTGGGTAGAGAAGTTATTGCTTGAACAGAACTTTGTCAAACACTAAACCGGCAAAGGCGGCAACGGTTGCCACGGCTGACCAGTGTAGATCGCCTGAAGTGCTTTGAATGACAATCACGTAAGCAGTGGTACCAAAAATGGTGCCAAAAACAGCCCTGATTGCAAAATAGGCCCAGTTTTCATCTTCGATAGCCTTGTTGTTTTCCGGGATGGAAGTAAAGCGACAGTGTTGGTGGTCGAAAAGGCGGGTTGCAATGGAAATGATTGAGCCAAGGGCGCCAAAGAACATGGCGATAAAACTGACGGACCAGGTAATGAGTGCGGTAAACAGACCGAACACAATCAGGCCAATCACGAAACTTCCGTTTGAAAAGCGTGGTTTGCGGAATTCTTGAGTTTGATCGGGTGTTGCTGTGGAAGTGTTTTGTTGATCAAAATCAGTCATGAGTTCATACCCCTTGAAAAATAATAAAATATGTACGTGTAAATATTGGCTTAATAATTTTAAGTACATATTAAAGTGTATTGATTTAATGCCCGGGGTGCAACAATGAAACGGAATATTATACTAATCCTTGCGATTTCTTTAACTTTATCTGCCTGTGTATACGGGGTGGGGGCCGTGGGCGGGAACGGTGGCGTAGCCGTTGGTGTGGGTACGGGCGTTGCATTTTGAGTATTTTTGACAAATTAAACGTAAAAAAATGATGGTCATCCGCTTTTTTGGGTAAAATGACTGGTTATACTATTAATTTTTCCGCAATATAAAAGGTTTATAAATGCAGGCAACGGTAGAAACTCTTGAAGGCCTTGAGCGCCAGGTAAATCTAATCATCGCTTTGGATGATATCGAAAAGGACGTTAAAACGCAGCTGCAACGTGTGGCCCGTACTGCTAAAGTGCAGGGTTTCCGTCCAGGCAAGGCGCCTATTTCTGTCATAGAACGCAGTCACGGCCCTGGTATCCGCTACGATGTCATTAATCAAAAAGTCGGTCAGGAATTTGACAAAATCATCAAGGAAGCCAATTTGCGTGTTGCCGGTATGCCTTCCATTGAGCCTAAAACAGAAGGTGTTGAAGAAGGTCAGGTTGGTTTTGTAGCCAAATTTGAAGTCTATCCTGAGGTTTCCCTGCCCGATCTTTCCACACTGGAAGTGGTGCGTTATACCGCTGAAGTGGGTGATGAGGAAATCAACCGTACCGTTGATATCCTGCGTAAACAGCGTGCCACTTACGAAGCCCGTGAAGACCGTGCCGCTCAAAAAGATGACCGCGTTACCCTGGATTTCGTTGGCACCATTGATGGTGTTGAATTTGAAGGTGGCAAGGCTGAAAACTTCCCCTTCCTGCTGGGTCAGGGTCGCATGTTGCCAGAATTTGAAGAGGCTGCAACCGGCCTGAAAGCGGGCGAAAGCAAAACTTTCCCGCTGTCTTTCCCAGAAGATTACGCAGGCAAGGAAGTTGCTGGCAAAACTGCTGAATTCACGATCACGGTTAAAGAAGTGGCTGAGCCTGTATTGCCTGAAGTCAACGAAGAGTTCGCCAAATCACTGGGTCAGGCTGAAGGCAGCACCGAAAAACTGCTTGAGGAAATTCGCAACAATATCGAGCGTGAAGTCAAAAACCGTATCCAAGGCCGCACCAAAAGCAGCGTGATGGATGCCCTGGCTAATGCCGCTACCTTCGATATTCCCAAAGCCTTGGTTGAAAACGATGTTCAGGCACGCATTGCTGCTGCCCGCGAAGAACTGAAGCAACGCGGTGTGCCTAATGCAGATCAAATGCCAATTCCTGCTGAAACATTCCAGCCAGAATCCGAGCGTCGCGTACGTCTGGGCTTGTTGGTGGGTGAATTGGTTGAACAGGCCAAGTTGCAGGTCACTCCTGAGCAGGTTCGCGCCCGCATCGAAGAGTTTTCTCAAAACTATGAAAAACCCGAGCAGGTTATCAGCTATTACCTGTCTGATCGCCAGCGTCGCGCTGAAATCGAAGCCGTTGTTCTTGAAGACAACGTGGTTGATCATGTTTTGTCTTTGGCTAAAGTGGCTGAAGAAGCCGTCGCTTTTGATGACTTAATGGGAACAATGTAATGATGCACCGTTTTACCGATTTTTATGCGTCCATGCATGGGGGCGAGTCGGTGACGCCGACCGGCCTTGGCTATATCCCCATGGTTATAGAACAGTCTGGTCGTGGTGAAAGATCATATGATATTTATTCCCGTCTTCTGAAGGAACGCGTTGTCTTCCTCGTGGGGCAGGTTAATGATCAATCGGCCAATCTTGTGGTTGCACAATTGCTATTTCTTGAGTCGGAAAATCCTGACAAGGATATCTCCCTGTACATTAACTCGCCAGGTGGCGGTGTTTATGCCGGATTGGCCATTTACGACACAATGCAATTCGTCAAACCCGATGTCTCTACCTTGTGTACGGGTATGGCTGCCAGTATGGGGGCTTTTTTGTTAAGTTCCGGTGCCAAGGGCAAGCGTTACAGCCTGCCCAACTCGCGCATCATGATTCACCAGCCTTTAGGGGGTGCGCAGGGTCAGGCAACCGATATCGAAATCCAGGCACGCGAGATTCTCAGTTTGCGTGACCGCCTGAACGAGATTCTGTCCAGCAATACCGGCCAGCCCATCGAGAGAATCCGTGAGCACACCGAGCGTGATAATTACATGGCACCCGAAGATGCACAGGCTTACGGTTTAATTGATAAAGTACTTACCACAAGGGCTGCAGGAGTATAGTTTTGCTATACTATCCTTAAAGGTAACCTTAATGGCCGACCTTTTATACGGTCGGCCTTTTTTGCGAGATATACATACATAATATGGCAGATAAAAACAGTTCTTCCGATGGCAAAGTTTTGCATTGCTCTTTTTGCAATAAAAGTCAGGATGACGTTCGCAAGTTAATTTCAGGGCCCGGTTCGATTTTTATTTGTGATGAATGTATTGAACTGTGCAATGAGATTATTCGGGATAGTGCGCATGAAGATGCTCGCGAGGCAATCAAGACAGAATTGCCAACCCCTGCGCAGATTAAGTCATTCCTGGATCAGTACGTTATTGGGCAAGATCAGCCCAAACGCAGTTTGGCAGTGGCTGTTTACAACCATTACAAACGCATCCGTCATGGTGAACTGAACAAAGACGAAGAGGTTGAGTTGTCCAAGAGTAATATTTTGCTCATTGGGCCTACCGGTTCAGGTAAAACCCTGCTGGCTCAAACGCTTGCCCGTCAGCTGGATGTCCCCTTTGTCATGGCCGATGCCACCACGCTTACCGAAGCCGGATATGTGGGTGAAGACGTTGAAAACATCGTTCAGAAATTGCTGCAAAACTGCAATTATGATGTTGAAAAAGCACAGCGTGCGATTGTGTATATCGATGAAATAGATAAAATATCGCGTAAATCCGATAATCCGTCCATCACGCGTGATGTGTCCGGAGAGGGTGTGCAGCAGGCGTTGCTCAAACTCATTGAAGGAACGGTTGCTTCGGTACCTCCTCAGGGTGGACGCAAGCATCCCAACCAGGATTTCGTCCAGATTGATACCACCAATATTCTGTTCATTGTGGGCGGTGCCTTCGATGGACTCGAAAAAGTTATTCAAAACCGAACCGAAAAATCAGGCATTGGTTTTGGTGCCCAGGTTCAGTCAAAATCAGAAAAAGGCGTTGGAGAGGTCTTTGCCACGGTCGAGCCCGAAGATATCATCAAGTTCGGTTTGATTCCCGAGCTGGTTGGTCGCTTGCCGGTGGTGGCAACCCTGGAAGAGTTGAATGAAGAGGCCTTGGTCAGAATTCTGACCGAACCCAAAAATGCATTGGTAAAGCAGTTCCAGAAACTGTTTGCAATGGAAGATGTAGAGTTGGAAATTCGTCCCCAGGCATTGGTTGCCATTGCCAAAAAGGCCCTGAAACGTAAAACAGGTGCTCGTGGCCTTCGCTCTATCCTTGAGGCTGCGCTCATGTCAACCATGTTTGACCTTCCATCCCGCAAGAATGTTATTAAAGTTGTACTTGATGAGGCCGCCGTCAATGGTACTGGTACTCCGTTGCTGATTTTCAGTGATGATGCCGAGTCAGGGAAAGCGTCTGCTTCAGACACTAAAACCCGTAATTTAAAAAACGCAGCAGCATAAACAACATTTTGCTAGTATATGGAGACAAGCCTTGAATTTTTCGGTTTGGCCTCCATATTCCTATCATTATTATTTATAACAGATTGTTTTCAAGGAAATTGCTTATGTCTGCGAGTCAAATTTTGCCTGCAGAATCAATAGAGTTGCCGTTGTTGCCTTTGCGTGACGTGGTGGTTTTTCCCCACATGGTTATTCCTTTGTTTGTAGGTCGACCCCGTTCCATTCGTGCCCTAGAGGCTGCCATGGAGGCTGGTAAGCAAATCATGCTGGTTGCTCAAAAAACGGCCAACAAAGATGAACCAGCGCCTGAAGATATTTATGAAATTGGCAGTATTGCCACTATCTTGCAAATGTTGAAACTTCCCGATGGTACTGTCAAGGTGCTGGTGGAAGGGCTTCAGCGTGCGCACGTTGAGGAAATCCGGGATACGGAATCCAATTTTATCGGTAAGGTAATGCCTATTGTTCCATCCAGTGAGGGCAGTGCCGAACTTGAAGCTTTGCGTCGTACCGTGGTGTCCCAGTTTGACCAATATGTCAAACTCAATAAAAAAATACCCCAGGAAATCCTTTCTTCATTAAATAGCATAGAAGAAACCGATCGCCTGGCCGATACCATTGCCGCCCACTTGCCTTTAAAGCTGGAGCAGAAACAGAGCTTGCTTAACGAGCTTGATGTGACGGGGCGCCTTGAAGCGCTGCTAAGCCAGATAGAAGCCGAGATTGATATTCTCCAGGTCGAAAGGCGCATTCGTGGTCGCGTCAAGAAGCAAATGGAAAAAAGCCAGCGCGACTACTATCTGAATGAGCAGGTAAAAGCCATCCAGAAAGAGTTGGGCGAAGGCGAGGAAGGTGCTGATCTTGAGGAGCTTGAAAAGAAAATTGAAGCTGCTCAAATGCCCAAAGAGGCACGAGCCAAAGCTGATGCCGAGCTTAAAAAACTGAAGCTGATGTCTCCGATGTCCGCTGAGGCAACAGTTGTCAGAAACTATATTGATACCCTGATTGGCTTGCCCTGGAAGAAAAAAAGCCGCATCAATACTTCGCTTGAAAATGCCGAAAAGATTCTGAATGATGATCATAATGGTCTGGAAAAGGTTAAAGAGCGCATTATTGAATACCTGGCGGTGCAGCAACGCGTTGATAAAGTCAAGGCACCAATCCTTTGTCTGGTAGGCCCTCCGGGCGTGGGTAAAACCTCGCTGGGTCAGTCTATTGCACGTGCCACCAATCGCAAGTATGTTCGTATGGCTTTGGGTGGTGTTCGTGATGAGGCTGAAATCCGGGGTCACCGTCGTACCTATATCGGCGCAATGCCGGGCAAGATTCTGCAAAACATGAGCAAGGTGGGTGTTCGCAACCCGCTGTTCCTGTTAGATGAAATCGATAAACTGGGTATGGATTTCCGTGGTGATCCATCTTCTGCCCTGCTCGAGGTACTTGATCCAGAACAAAATCATACGTTCCAGGATCATTACGTTGAAGTTGACTACGATTTGTCTGATGTCATGTTTGTGGCTACCAGCAACTCCCTGAATATCCCTGCCGCTTTGCTGGACCGTATGGAAGTGATTCATCTGTCAGGTTATACCGAAGATGAAAAAGTACATATTGCCCTTGATCACCTGATTCCAAAGTTAATGAAAAACAATGGCGTCAAAGAGGGTGAGCTTAAGATTGAGGAAAGTGCGGTACGTGATATTGTTCGCTATTACACACGTGAAGCGGGTGTGCGGGCACTGGAACGTGAGCTGGGCAAAATCTGCCGAAAAGTCATCAAGGCAATCCTTATGGGTGCCAAGTCTACGTCCAAAACGGCTGCCAGCAAAGCGACTGCGCCCGTTATTGTTGTGACTAATGAAAACCTTGGGCAGTATCTGGGTGTGCGTAAATACCTCTTTGGTATGGCCGAGAAAGAAAACCAGGTTGGCCAGGTAACTGGTTTGGCCTGGACGGAAGTGGGTGGTGATCTCTTGACGATCGAGGTTGCTGCTGTGACTGGTAAAGGGCTTATCCAGCATACCGGTTCTTTGGGTGATGTCATGAAAGAGTCCATGCAGGCTGCGCGCACGGTGGTAAGGTCGCGTGCCCACAGGCTGGGTTTTGCCGATAGCATCTTCGAGAAAAAAGATATTCATATCCATGTTCCCGAAGGCGCAACGCCTAAAGATGGTCCTTCTGCGGGTATTGCCATTACGACCGCTTTGGTATCTGCCTTGTCAGGCATTCCAGTGCGGGCGGATGTTGCCATGACCGGTGAAATCACCTTGCGAGGTGAGGTGCTGGCCATCGGTGGGCTGAAAGAAAAACTGCTGGCGGCTCATCGTGGTGGTATCAAAACGGTCATTATTCCCGAGGAAAACGTCAAGGACTTGTCTGAGATTCCAGACAACGTGAAAAATCAGCTGGAAATTATTCCTGTGCGTTGGATTGATCGTGTTCTTGAGGTTGCCCTGGAGCGTTTGCCAACACCATTGTCAGAAGCGGAAATTGCCAAACTGGCTCAAGAGGCACTGGCGGCAGGTAAAACACCGTCCAGTGTTGACAGTCCGGTAAAGCATTAAAGTATTGAAATACTCAAATTTTAATGTTGGCTAGAAATAAAAAATCCAGATGAAAATCTGGATTTTTTATTGCCTGCGGATTTGATGGTTTAAAAACCCAGGTCGTTGCGAAGGCGTTCTTTTTGTTGACGCAGGTTTTGCAGTTGATCAAACTCGGGGTTGACCGTATTGATATTGCCCGGGTTGGGATTGCCGCTATTGATGGGGGCTGGGAAATTGTTAAAGGGTGATCCTTCATCGATCTCGAAAGGAGGCGGTTCGGGGGTGATTGCCGGTGCGGCGCCTGGTGCAGGGAAATTGCTTAGCGGTGCAGGGAAACTGTTGTTAATGGCTGCCCCTGATGTATTGTCTTGTAGGCTGTCCGTGGCTTCAAACAGTTGTTCACTAGAGGCTGGTGCAGCCGGTGTGGGAAAAGGACTGGGGGGGGCCAGTGGAACGGGTGGGATAGCCTGTTTGAGATCCGGGTTGAGTTTAAGTGCGTGGGGCTCTTCAGTCGTTTCGGGTATTGCCTCGGGCTCGGCAACGGGTGGTGTGTCTATGGTGGGGATTTGTGATTCTGGGGCAGTGACGTTAACCCCGGGCTCCTGCACGTTGGCTTCGGCTGCTTGGTTTTGGTTTAAAGGGTCTTTACTGGATTCAGCGGGTAAAGTGGTCGGGTTTTCTGTCGGCACCGGCTGCGTTAATTCAGGCGGCTGGATGGTGCCTGAGACAGTAGGGCCGGACTGGGTGCTGTTTTGCATTGGGCTGTTTTCCATGCCTTTGACGTGGGCGCGGGTAAAAACGTCATAAACGGATTTTCCAATGAAAAAAAGCACACCTGTTGCCACAATGGCCAGAATGGTATTTGAAATAATTGGTTTAGCCATACTTGAAAGTGAAGATTAAATGGGTTAATGGGATCCAGGCCAGGCTGGATTAATTGAAAATATTATTGCCAAACTTGTAAAGGTCATCAAAGAAACGTTCAATAGTGCTGACATTCATTTCACTGGTGCTTTCGCCCAGAATGATGATTTTGGTTTTGTATTGATTGTCACTATTCGTTCCCGTTTGGCTGCCATAGGCATTGGGGGGAGTGTAGGCCAGACGGCTCTTGTCGATGCCGCGGTCGGTTAGCGCTTTCATGAGTGTTAAAGAGCGTACTTCCTGCAGTTCCTGATTCAGCTCGCTTGAGCCTGCATTTTCAGAAATGCTGTCGATCAGTACTTTGCGATGAGGGCGTTCTTTAAGCAATTCAGCCACTTTGTTCAAATAGGGGGGTGCATTGGAGGAAAGAGTGGCTGAGCCGGGCATAAACAAATCACTGTCGCGAGAAGTAAGTGCGACGCCACGCGTATCTTGTGTAATTTGAAGGTGACTCATTCCATTGTTACCTGTATTCAAACTTGAGCAAGCGCTTAACAGGCAAAAAAAAGCAAGGCAGAAACCAAGGCGAATGGATTTGAAGGGTTGCATGAGTCTAAATATTGAGGATAAACAATGGGTTAAATTGTAACCCAGATTAGTGCTGTAATGGTTTAACAGTTTTGTCATATACGTTATTTTGTAACCTGTCCGGATATGCGGATAAACGCACGGGGTGTCTATGGCTTGCCAGGCCTGTCAATAATTGGAATAGGTGAAAATGACGGAGTTTGGTCTGTTTTACAACATTTGAGGATGTTTTTTCCATGCAAACACGGCTTTTATTATGCCAAAACACAGAAAATGTTAGAATCAATTAATTATTGTATTTGGTAGAGACTGAAATAAATGAGATCCTTAACTGCACGAACTACGAGAATGGAAACCTAAAATTTCTAGTCGCGATCGTGAGAGTTTCATATTGTGAATTTTTTCAGCAGTCTCATCCTTAGCGCGACTATACACTAGTCGCGTTTTTATTTTTTATTAGGGCATTTAAATGATTCAGATTACTTTACCAGATGGTTCCCAGCGCCAATTCACCGATCCGGTCAGCGTAGGTGAAGTAGCTACGACTATCGCGCCCAGCCTGGGTAAAGCTGCCTTGGCGGGCAAGGTGGCGGTAGGGTCTGAACCAGCCAAGCTGGTAGATACCAGTTATGTCATTACACAAGATGCAAAACTGTCCATCGTAACTGCCAAAGATCCTGAAGGCCTGGATCTTATCCGTCACTCTACCGCCCATTTGCTGGCTTATGCCGTAAAATCGCTCTTTCCCGATGCACAGGTTACCATTGGTCCCGTGATTGATAACGGCTTTTACTACGACTTCTCTTACAAGCGTGCTTTTACGCCCGAAGACCTGCAGAAAATTGAAAAGAAAATGCAGGAACTGGCCAAAAAAGATGAGGTGGTCACCCGTGAAGAGTGGCTGCGTGATGATGCAGTGGCCTTTTTCAAAGAGCAGGGCGAGCATTACAAGGCTGAAATCATTGCCTCCATTCCGTCCAATGAGCCTATCAGTCTGTATCGTGAAGGCGACTTCATCGATTTGTGTCGCGGCCCACACGTGCCTTCAACCGGCAAACTGAAAGTTTTCAAGCTGATGAAAGTGGCCGGTGCCTATTGGCGTGGCAATAGCAACAATGAAATGCTCCAGCGTATTTACGGTACCGCCTGGGCCACCAAAGAAGAGCAGGCCCAGTATTTGCACATGCTTGAAGAAGCCGAGAAGCGGGACCATCGCAAGCTGGGTAAAGAGCTGGATCTGTTCCATTTTCAGGATGAGGGCCCAGGTCTTGTTTTCTGGCACCCCAAAGGCTGGAGAATCTGGCAGCAGGTCGAGCAGTATATGCGCAATGTTTACATTGAGAACGGCTACCAGGAAGTCAAGGCACCCCAAATTCTGGACTTGTCCCTGTGGAAAAAAACCGGACACTGGGATAACTACAAAGAAAACATGTTCACCACTGAATCCGAAAATCGGGTTTATGGGCTTAAACCAATGAACTGTCCCGGTCATGTCCAAATTTACAATTCAGGCTTGCATTCATACCGTGAGTTGCCCATCCGCTATGGTGAGTTTGGTCAGTGTCACCGTAACGAGCCTTCAGGCTCCCTGCATGGCATGATGCGTGTACGTGGCTTTACCCAGGACGATGGTCACATTTTCTGTACTGAAGACCAGTTGCAAGATGAATGCGCCAACTTTACGGCCCTGTTGCAAAAAGTTTATCGTGACTTTGGCTTTACCGATGTCCTGTATAAAGTGGCTACCCGCCCTGAAAAGCGTATTGGGGATGATGCCATCTGGGACAAGGCTGAAGAAGCTCTCATGGAAAGCCTGCGTCGTTCTGGTTGCGAATTTGAAATTTCTCCCGGAGAAGGCGCTTTTTATGGCCCTAAAATTGAATATACCCTGAAAGATGCCATTGGCCGTCACTGGCAGTGTGGTACCGTTCAGGTGGACTTTTCCATGCCGGTACGTTTGGGGGCTGAATATGTCGATGCTTCCGACCAGCGTCGTGCGCCTGTCATGGTGCACCGGGCCATTCTGGGCTCCCTTGAGCGCTTCATTGGCATGTTGATTGAAAACTATGCGGGTGCCTTGCCACCATGGCTGGCCCCCGAGCAGGTAGTGGTATGCCCCATCTCGGAAGTATTTTCCGATTATGCCAACAAGGTCGTGGCTATCCTGACCAAGGAAGGCTTCCGTGCTTCCGCTGATTTGCGAAATGAGAAGATCACTCGTAAAATCAGGGAAAACAGTATGCAGAAAGTACCCTACATCCTGGTTGTCGGTGAAAAAGAACAGGAAAATGGCGCTGTGGCCGTTCGTGGTCGTGGCAACCTTGATTTGGGTGTACTATCTGTCGATGATTTCGTCGCGCGTCTTCGCACTGACGTGGCTTTACGTCAAGATGTCAAGGCGTAATTTATTATCTTTTTAAGGAGTTGTTAACATCGCAACCGAAAAATCCCATCGCATAAATGCTGAAATACGCATTCCTGAAGTTCGTCTGATTGGCCTCGAAGGAGAGCAGTTAGGCGTTGTGAAAACACTTGAAGCCATTCGCATGGCTGAGCAGGCAGACGTCGATCTCGTCGAGATCGCGCCTAATGCGTCGCCTCCTGTTTGTCGCTTGATGGATTACGGTAAATTTAAATACCAGGAGCAAAAGCGTCAGCAAGAAGCCAAGGCCAAGCAAAAAGTGATTCAGGTCAAGGAAGTCAAGTTCCGTCCTGCCACCGATGAAGGTGACTATCAGGTCAAGCTTCGTAACCTGCGTCGTTTTATCGACGATGGTGACAAAGCCAAGGTAACACTTCGTTTCCGTGGACGTGAAATGGCACACCAGGAACTGGGTATGCGCGTGTTAGAACGAATTCGGGAAGATCTGGGCGATACGGTCCAGGTCGAGGCCATGCCCAAGCTCGAAGGACGTCAAATGGTAATGGTGCTTGCGCCGCGCAAAAAAGCGGCAGGCGGCAAGACCGAATAAACCTGGTCATTCAGTTTTTATGACTCAATATATCCCGCTTTAACCGGCGGGAGTTTCTTTGGAAGTATAACAATGCACGTATTATTCATCATAGACCCATTGCCCTTGTTAAAAGCATATAAAGACACATCGGTCGCCATGATGCGTGCTTTGATAAAACGCGGTCATTCGATCAGTGTTGCCCTTCAGGGGGACCTGTTTATCGAAACCGGTCGGGTTTTTGTCCGCTCACGTACCATTCAGATTGAAGAAAATGCCAATTTGCATGGTAATGCGTGGTGGACCTATACTTCTGAAGGTCATGAATTCCCATTGGTGCATTTTGACGCAACCATAATGCGCAAAGACCCTCCATTTGACATGGAGTACGTCTATTCAACGCATCTGCTGGAATATGCCGAGCATCAAGGGGCTAAAGTATTCAATTCCGGGGCGGCCATCCGTAATCATCCTGAAAAATTGTCGATTACCGAGTTTTCAGCATTTACCGCGCCTACCCTGGTAACCCGTGATATGTCACGAATCAGGCAGTTTCACGCCCAGCACCAGGATATCGTTGTCAAGCCGCTTGACGGCATGGGGGGTAGTGGTGTTTTCCGGGTGCTCCAGAATGAAGCAAATTTAAATGCGATTCTCGAGTTGCTGACTCAGGAAGGGAACCGTACTATCATGGCGCAGCGCTTCATTCCGGAAATTACCAATGGTGACAAGCGTATTCTGCTTATTGATGGTGCACCCATTCCTTATGCGCTCGCACGTATTCCACTGGCCGGTGAGACAAGGGGCAACCTGGCGGCAGGCGGGCGTGGAGTAGCACAAAAACTCACTGATCGCGATCTGCAAATTGCACAGGCGATTGCGCCTGTATTACGGCAAAGAGGCTTGTTACTGGTAGGATTGGACGTTATTGGTGATTACGTAACCGAAATTAATGTAACCAGCCCAACCTGTTTTGTTGAGATTACCGAGCAAACCGGTTTCGACGTGGCGGCGCACTTCGCCCAAGCGCTTGAAAAAGCGGTTTTATCTGCCTAAGGTTGCTTATGACTGTGATAGCAATAATTGCCCATGTGCCTTTGGCATCTGCCCTGCACGATTGTGCAACCCATGTCTATGGTGATCTGGAAAACTTTGTGTTCTTTGATATAGAACCCGATGTGGATCCTGAGCAAAAAGTTGTGGAAATTACAGAGCAGTTAAGAAACCAGGCCGGTCAAAACCATACGGTATTGGCTTTGGCGGATTTGGGTGGTGCAACACCCGCCAATATTGGAGCAAGGGCGGTACAGCGTTTACAAAATGCCGGTATTCAGGCGCATATTCTTTCGGGCACCAATGCCTGCATGATTCTGAATGCCATTCGTTATCGTGAGAAACCGTTGGAAGAATTATGCGAAGCGGTTTTTGAGGGTGGCAAAAAGGGCATGAAATGTATTGATCTTGTCAAAGGTCAATGAATTCCGGTTATTAACGTATAGAATGAATTATGGCTTCAGTAGAAATTATTATTAGCAACAAGTTGGGATTGCATGCCAGAGCTGCCGCAAAATTAACGCAGCTGGCCAGTTCTTTCAGCAGCGAAATATTTATCAGTCGTGCAGCGCAGCGCGTCAATGCCAAAAGCATTATGGGTGTCATGATGCTGGCGGCCGGTAAGGGTACGCCCGTTACACTCGAGGCAACGGGTGATGATGCTGCCGAAGCATTACAGCAACTCGAGGCCTTGTTCAATGGTAAATTTGGTGAGCCAGAGTAAACATAAAGATTGGGCCTGCATATGAGAGAATCAAAGGATATCGCCCCTTCAACCGCTGTGATGCTCATGCGTGGAAAGGGTGTGGCCCGAGGGTTTGCCATTGGTCGTGCGATTATTATGGGTGCAGCCACCCTGGAAGTCGCACACTACCGCATTGCCACTGATGATATCCCGCAGGAATGTGCCCGTCTTGATGCTGCGCTTGAAACGGTTTACAACGATCTGCAGCATATTATTAAAAATCTGCCGCCCGATGCGCCCAAAGAACTGACCCCTTTGCTAAATGTTCACAGCTTGCTGGTTTCCGATCCCATGCTGTCAGAACAAACCCGCGAAATCATTGCCAGTCGCCAGTACAATGCCGAATGGGCGTTAAGTACCCAGGGCCAATTGCTGGCGGATCAATTTTCGCTCATGGAAGATGAATATATTCGTGAGCGTGCCGCCGATGTCAATCAGGTTATTGAAAGGGTGTTGCGGGTTTTATCAGGGATGGGATCATCCCTGTTGCCCGATATGTCGCCAGATCTGGATATTAATTCATCCATTGTTGTGGCCCATGACATTTCTCCTGCTGACATGCTGAAATTGCGTGGGGCCCGTTTTGCCGCTTTCGTGACCGATCTGGGCGGGGCAACCTCACATACGGCCATTGTTGCCCGCAGCATGAATGTCCCTGCCGTGGTTGGCTTGGGCAATATTCGCAGTCTGGTGCGTGATAAAGACATGTTGATTGTCGATGGTGAAGCCGGTATCGTTATTGTCAATCCGTCCGAACCTATCCTGGCCGAATACCAGCAAAAACAGGATGCGTATATACGGGAACGTGCCGAGTTGATTGTACACAAGGATGAGCCAGCCATTACCCTTGATGGTAAAAAGATCAAGCTTGAGGCGAATATCGAATTGCCACACGAGGCCGATGAGGTCATGAATCTTGGGGCGGATGGGATTGGACTGTTTCGTAGTGAGTTCCTGTTTATGGGCCGGGAAACCTTACCCGATGAAGAAGAGCAATACGAAGCCTATTCGTATGTTCTGAAAACCATGCAGGGCAAGCCTGTTACCATCCGAACATTGGATATCGGTTCAGACAAAACCCTCGATGGTGAAGCCACCGTTGCCGCCAATCCGGCCTTGGGGTTACGGGCTGTCAGATATTGTCTGTCACGTCCCGAAATGTTCCAGACACAATTAAGAGCTTTGCTTAGGGCTTCGGTGCATGGGAAATTAAGGATCCTGATTCCCATGCTGTCTCATATGCATGAGTTGCATTCGGTCAAGCAGGCGATTGAATTTGCCAAAAACCAGCTTGTCGAAGAGGGGTATGCGTACGCAGACGACATTGAATTGGGTGCCATGGTTGAAATACCGGCCATTGCGATTGCCATAGAACCATTCCTGAAGCATCTTGATTTTGTTTCTATCGGAACCAATGACCTGATCCAGTATACGCTGGCTATTGATCGGGTTGATAACGAAGTCTCGGATTTATACGATCCCATGCACCCGGCTGTTTTGCGTTTGATTTCCCAAACCATACAGGCCGGAGAGCGTGCCGGTAAAGCAGTGGCGGTATGTGGTGAAATGGCGGGTGAATCCCGTTACACGCGGTTATTGTTGGGTTTGGGCCTGACCGAGTTTTCCATGCACCCGCAGCAATTGCTTGACGTAAAAAAAATAGTGCGCACCTCTCATACCAATGCCTTGAGAAGCAAAATTGCCACGGCACTTAATCACGCCGAATACATAGACCTGGCTGCCCTTGAGATCTAAGTGTGAAAAAAAAGACCGGTTTTAAACCGGTCTAAATTTTGAACACTGAGGAAGGAAGGGCCGGTCTGTGCCGGTTAGATAAACAGGTTTAGCCTGGCATGACCGGTTTTTTTCCGGTCAGGAAATACTGAATGGTTTCATAAACGGTGCGGATCTGGTCGCCAAAGGGGAGTGGATCTTTGCTGCGGAAAAACAGGCCTTTGCGGACATCACCATTGAAGGCATCGGAAAGGCGTTGGTCGATGCAGAACTGACCAATTTTACTGATGCCATCGCGTAGCCCGCACACACTAAGGCAGTTCATGCTTTGTACGCAACGGCGAGGATCGGCCTTGGCATTGGCCTGCAGTTTTTGTTCGTTATTCAGGTATTTTTTCAGGAAAGGGGTCAGAACGCCACGGGCAGGCAGGCCGGCGACGGACATGAATTCCACAATATCTTCTTCCTTGGCTTCGGAAAGCGTTTTCTTGAAGTTGATATGGGCATCGCCTTCCTGGGTAACGGCAAAAGCGGTGCCAATCTGAACCGCGTTGGCGCCCCAGTCTTTAAGGGCGGTTTGGATTTTCTTGAAGTTGGCCATGCCGCCAGCAAGAATAAGTGGAATTTTTTCGTTTTCAAGCCCCAGTTGTTTGAAAACCTGCGACGTTTCTTCAAGAACCCTTCTGAAACTGAAACGGTCATTGTTGAGGTCTGTCATGCTGGGAGAGCCCAGGTGGCCGCCGGCATGATTGGGATGCTCGATAATGATGGCATCGGGCAGGCGGTTTTTTTTCATCCAGCGCTTGAGCACAATGTTGATGCCGCGCGATTCTGACAGGATGGGGAACAGGGCAACGTTGGGGTGATCGGCAGCCAGATCGGGTAATTCAAGTGGCAGACCGGCACCCATGACAATGGCGTCGGCACCGGACTCGCAGGCTTGTGTAATTAGAGCCGAGTAGTCGGATACCGCTTTCATGACGTTGACGGCAATCATGCCTTGGCCATTGCTTTGGGCCTTGGCGGCCTTGATTTCGCGATCAAGGGCAATGCGATTGAGTTTGTCGTAGTTTTCTTGTACGGGGATTTCTTTGGATTTCGCTAAAAGATCGGGGTGCAGGTGACGTAAATCGATGCTGGCAATGGTGCCGATGGCATTTTCGCGGGCTACTGCACTGGCTAGTTTGTTGGCTGAAATGCCAACACCCATGCCCCCTTGAACGATAGGAAGCAACTTGCGATTTTTAATGAGAAGGGGGTCAAGGTTTTGTGTCATGCTTTAAAATTTAAGGCGATATCAATAAGATGTATTTTATATGCATCTTTAATGATTTCAATCAATTTATGTATATTGCCTTTTATTTGAATATCTTTCTTGATCCATATCAATAAACGGTCTGCTTTCAAAATGTGGGGAATAAGTTTTTGTGATTAATCAAACTCAATAAAAATGATTAATCAAACTCAAAAAAAACGCCACTCATTTTTATATGAATGGCGCGAGTGCAAGCAGAGCTTATCTGCGATTAGAGGTGATAGCCTTGTTCTCCATGGTAGCTGATATCCAGGCCTTGGCGTTCGGAGTCTTTTTCAGCCCGGATGCCGCGGGTAAAGAAGCCTGCAATTTTCAGGGCGACGAAGGTAACCACCGCACACCATATTGCTGTGATCAGCATGCCTTCAAGCTGGAGCCATACTTGGTAAGGAACTTCGCTGACAGTGTCAAGACCAGGGCCACCGAAGGGTTTTGCATTGAAAATACCGGTCAGCAATCCGCCAATAATACCTCCGACACCGTGGATGCCAAACACATCCAGAGAGTCATCGACACGCAGGGCACGTTTCAGACCATTAACACCCCACAAACAGAAAGCGCTGGTGATGAAACCGATAATCAGGGCACCAACGGGACCGACCAGGCCAGCGGCGGGGGTAATACCGACCAGACCGGCGACAGCGCCTGATGCCGCACCCAGCAAAGAGGGGTTTCCTTTGGTTTTCCACTCAAGCAGTACCCAGGCGATGACGGCAGCAGAGGTGGCCAGCAAGGTGTTGAAGAATGCAAGGGCAGCTTGTGTGTTGGCACCCAGGGCAGAGCCTGCATTGAAACCGAACCAACCCACCCATAACAAAGCAGCACCAGTCATGGTCATGGTCAGGTTATGGGGTTGCATGGGCTCTTTACCGTAACCCAGGCGTGGGCCAACCATATAGGCGGCAACCAGGGCAGCCACACCAGCGTTGATATGCACGACGGTACCACCGGCAAAGTCCAGTGCTGCGCCAGACAGCAGGCCGGTCGATGACCAAATCATGTGGGCAACCGGTACATAAGAAAATGTCATCCATATGGCCATGAAAATCAGGACGGCGGAAAATTTGATGCGTTCGGCAAATCCACCAATAATCAGTGCGCAGGTAATGCCGGCAAAAGTGGCCTGAAAGGAGGCAAAGGTCAGCTCGGGAATACTGCCATTCATGGCGTAGGTATCGTTACCGATGTCATACATTCCAGAGAAAAACAGTCGACCCAGGCCACCAAAAAACGCATTGCCATCGGTGAAGGCCAATGAATAGCCATAGACAAACCAGAGGATAATGACAAGAGCGAAGGTGACCAGGACCTGGCTCATGATAGACAGAATGTTTTTACTGCGTACCAGTCCGCCATAAAACATGGCCAGTCCAGGAACGACCATTAACAGAACCAGTATTGTAGAAATGCTGACCCAGACGAGATCGGCTTTATCCATGATGAAATCCTTTAAAGTCAAATAATGAGTGTGGTTTTGTATAAATCATTATTTTTATTGATGAAATTTAATTCAAAGTGCGGCCTCGCCAGCCTCACCGGTACGAATGCGGACAACCTGTTCTAGATCGGTGATGAAAATCTTGCCATCTCCGATTTTTCCTGTCGTGCCAGCCTGGCAAATGGTTTCGATAGCCTGTTCGACCATGGCATCGGCAATGGCGGCTTCAAGCTTGATTTTGGGCAGAAAATCAATAATATATTCCGCACCACGGTACAGTTCGGTATGACCTTTCTGGCGTCCAAAGCCTTTTACTTCGGTGATGGTCATGCCTTGTATGCCGATCTCGGCCAGGGCGGTTCGGACTTCATCCAGCTTGAAAGGTTTAATAATGGCAGTTAGCAATTTCACGGTAGTCTCCATTGCGGGTGAAAATTTAATATTTCGAAATGAGAAATATCGGTTCAATAGTGATTAAGCAAAAACCGTGCCAAAAAATCATGTGTAAAATATGTCCGTCAAGTTTCTTTTTGGTGCAAAACGTGATCCATCATGGTGCAAAAATCTTAAATTGCGATTGAGTCTGTCAAGAATGGTCAAAGCGATAAAAAAAACATCACAAAATGAAATGACATAGAGGTGAATCATTGTTTTTTCTTGTGTGTTGGTCGATACTGTTAAATATTTCTTTTTTTTAGGAGCATGTATGAAATATTCTTTGTCCAAATTAAGTATGCTGGCGGTCGTTTCTTCGGCATTTGTACTGGCCGGGTGCGATCAGGAAACAAAAACAGGGGGTGATCAGGTTGCCACCAAAGCGACAGAGGCTACGAATATTGCTGTGGAAACCGTCCAGGAAGCAGGGCAGCAGGCTGTGGATGCGGTTAAGGAAACCACTGAGAGCGTGGTTGAAACCGTTAATACTGCCACTGAAAACCTGAAAAAAGATGCAGCGGCAACGGCTCAAGGCTTGTCTGACGCAGCCCAAGTTGCCAAAGAGGAAGCCAAGGCAACTGCCGAGAGCGTAGTGGAGTCTGTGAAAGAAGCCGCAGCTAGTGCTGAAGAGAAGGCCAAGGCAGCGACTGAAAGCGTGATTGAATCAGTCAAGGAAGCTACAACAGGTACGGAAGAAAAAGCGGCAGCCACCACTGAGGGCGTGGTTGAGAGCGTCAAGGAAGAAGCGGTAAGTGCTGAAGGAAAAGCCGAGACCCTTACCGAAAATGTGGTGGAGTCTGTGAGTAATGCGACCACTGAAGCAGCTGAGTCAGTGAAAGAGGAAGTTTCCAGTATCGTGGAAACATCTTCTACAGATAGCACAGCCGCTGATGCCGTCCAGGAAGAAGTCAAGCCTGCTCAGTAAATGGCTTAATATGATTGATCAAAACGGGCATTTCAGCTGCGAATGCCCGTTTTTTTTCAATCTGCTGTTGCTTTATCTGAAAAAAATGAGGGCTTATTAAACTGAGCCGGTTTATTCTTATCCATATTATCTATAATGATTCATCTCACTATAAATATATATTTTTACTCAGGGGTGCCCCATGAAAAGCGGTAATCAAATTTTCGAAGAGTTTCAAAAAAACATGCAGGAACTTATTGCCAAAAGTCCCGCTGCCGATATTGAGAAGAATGTAAGGGCATTTATGTCTCAAGGTTTCTCCAAACTGGATCTGGTGACTCGTGAAGAGTTCGATATCCAGGTGGCCATGGTTGACAAATTGCGTGAGCGCATCGACACCCTTGAAGCCCAGGTCAAGGCACTTGAAGAAAAAAAATAATCATCGTGCTTTCAACGATAGACAAAAAGGCCTCATCAGGCCTTTTTTAATGGCTTTCGCCCGCATAATACAGGGCTGTTGCGGGAGTGTTTATGACATTGGCGGTACTAAAAAGCTGTGCGATTGCGGGCATGCATGCGCCAGAGGTGCGGGTAGAGGTTCATGTTGCACCGGGTTTGCCCGCTTTCAATATTGTGGGGTTGCCAGGTACTGGTGTAAAAGAAAGTCGTGAGCGTGTGCGTTCGGCGTTAAGCAATTGCGGTTATCAGTTTCCGGCAGGTCGCCTGACCGCCAATTTGTCACCGGCAGATTTGCCCAAGGATTCGGGCAGGTTCGACTTGCCAATTGCCCTGGGTGTCTTGCTGGCCAGCGGGCAAATTATCATGCCTCCCGAGCAGGCGGCAGACAGGTTGTCCAGAACGGTTTTCGCGGGTGAGCTTTCATTAACCGGCACTTTAATGCCGGTTGCGGCTCCTTTGGTGATCGGCCTGTCGGTGTATCGGCAAAAAATCAAGGATGCGGTTCTTGTCTTGCCCAAAGAAAATGCTGCGGTCGCGGCGCATATTCAGGGGCTGAACGTATTGGGCGCCAAAACCTTGAAAGAGGTGGCTGATTTTTTGGCTGGAGACGCCCATCCCGAGTATGAAATAGCCCGAGAAATGTCCTGTAAAGAAACAGAGGATTATCCTTGTTTGTCCGATGTCAAGGGTCAGGCAATGGCCTGTCGCGCTTTGGAAATTGCCGCCTCGGGTGGTCACGGTTTGCTTATGTCGGGTTCACCGGGGGTGGGTAAAAGCATGCTGGCGCAACGCTTGCCCGGGTTATTGCCGCCCCTGTCCAGTGAGCAGTTGCTTGAGGTGACAGCGGTGCAAAGTCTGTCGCAGCGTGAAGTGCACATGTCCATGCAAAGGCCGTTCAGGGCACCGCATCACTCGGCTTCCATGGTTTCCCTGATAGGGGGCGGGGCACAGCCAAAGCCAGGGGAAATCAGTATGGCTCACCATGGGGTTCTGTTCCTGGATGAATTGCCCGAATTTGACAGAAAAGCCCTGGAGTCCTTGCGTGAGCCAATGGAAAAAGGAGAGATTTGTATTACCCGGTCCAGCTGTTCGGTCGTGTATCCGGCACAATTTCAATTAATCTCTGCCATGAATCCCTGTCCCTGCGGGTATCTTGGGCATGCCAGCAAACCTTGCGTGTGCACCCCTGAAAAAATCAATCGCTACCAAGGTAAATTGTCGGGCCCCTTGCTGGACCGGATTGATATGCAAATTACGGTGCATCCTTTTCGGGGAAATTGGGATACGGCACAGGCTGCCGAGCCTTCGGTGGTTGTGAAGAAGCGTGTGGCACATTGTCGGCATGCCCAGCAAGACCGGCAAGGCAAGCTTAATGCACACCTCGATGCAGCCGATATTGGCCGATACTGCCTGTTGGATAGTGCCTGCAGCCAGCTTATCCAGCAGGCATGCCAGCGATTTGGCTGGTCTGTCAGGGTTATGCATCGGGTTTTGCGGGTGGCCCGTACCATTGCCGACATGGCTGGCAAAGATGAAATTGATATGGTCTCGCTTTCGGAAGCCATCAGCTATCGCCAGCAAATGGATTAACAGCGCAAAGTCATTGTTTGTCCTGTCGTTCGGGTGCGTGTGGCCGTGACTGGGCCGGTATGTGAAACAAGCGATAAAGAAGACATAAAACCCGGTAAAGATGCTTGCGTGGATATTTTGCCTACACAATCGGATTAATTTTCCATTTATATTAGACAATAAAACAAAAATCATCGTATAATCAATGGTTTCCTGCAACCTCTTAGGTTTGCCTTGTGGGTGGCATACACAAATCGGCCTGAAACCATCTTTTTTCGGGTTTTACAACCGGTTTTAAACGGGTTTTTTGCCGGTTTAAAAGGTCAACAGTAACCTTGCAAGGTATGTTGGCTTTTGTTTGTCCATTATTTTCAGGGTAAATTCGAACGAAGTCTTGCATGAGAATTGATTAGGGTTTTGCAAGTTCCGGCATTTGGCTGGGCACCTTTAATCAGCATTATTGGGTTATATCATGCCAAAAATGAAAACCAAAAAAGGCGCTGCCAAGCGCTTTAAGGTTCGCGCCAGCGGATCTATCAAGCGTGGTCAGGCGTTCAAACGTCACATCCTGACCAAAAAAACAACCAAGAATAAACGCCAGTTGCGTGGTTCTGCTGCAGTTCACGATTCAGACGTGGCTTCAGTCAAGGCAATGATGCCTTTCGCTTGATAGGAGAATAATATGCCTCGCGTAAAACGCGGTGTTACCGCACGTGCTCGTCACAAAAAAGTTATTGCTGCAGCTAAAGGCTATCGTGGCCGCCGCGGTAATGTATTCCGCATTGCCAAACAGGCAGTGATGAAAGCCGGTCAATATGCTTACCGTGACCGTCGCAACAAAAAACGCACATTCCGTGCACTCTGGATTACTCGTATCAATGCTGCTGTTCGTGAACATGGCGTTACATACAGTGTCTTTATTGCTGGCCTTAAAAAAGCGGCAATCGAATTGGATCGTAAAGTTCTGGCCGATATGGCAGTTAACGACAAAGCAGGTTTTGCCGCTGTCGTTAATCAAGCTAAAGCAGCCCTGGAAGCCTAAGATCCAACAGTTGTAAATTAATTGCTGTACCCAACAGGCGGGGCTCACTATGGGTCCCGTTTGTTTTTTTAACGAATGGTAATTTCATGACACAGTCGCTCGATGAACTTATAAGCCAAGCCCAGGAAAAATTCGCAGAAGCTGCCGATGCAGCCGCCCTGGAAAATGAGAAAGCTAAATTTTTAGGTAAAAACGGTGTAATTACCGGCCTGATGAAAGGTCTGGCACAGTTGGCGCCTGATCAAAAGCGAGCAGAAGGTGCCCGTATCAACCAGGCCAAGCAACAAATAGAATCCTTGCTGAACGAGCGCCGTGATGAATTTGCCAGGGCCGAATTAAATAAACGTCTTGCCGCTGAAACCATTGATGTCAGTCTGCCTGGTCGAGGACGTTCCAAAGGGGGCATTCACCCCGTTATCCAGACCTGGCAGCGTATTGAGGAAATTTTCCGTTCCATTGGTTTTGACGTGGCCGATGGTCCTGAAATTGAAAATGACTGGACCAACTTTACCGCCTTGAACAACCCCGAGAACCATCCGGCGCGTTCGATGCAAGATACCTTCTACGTCGATATGAACGATGCAGATGGCCTGCCTTTGCTGTTGCGCACACATACCAGTCCCATGCAGGTGCGTTATGCCCGCATGCATAACCCCCCCATTAAAGTGATTGCCCCGGGCCGTACCTATCGTGTTGATAGTGACGCCACACACTCTCCCATGTTCCATCAGGTAGAAGGGTTGTGGATTGCCGAAGATATTTCTTTTGCCGACCTGAAAGGGGTATACACCAATTTCCTGCGTGCGTTTTTTGAAACTGAAGACTTGTGCGTGCGTTTCCGTCCTTCATTCTTTCCATTCACAGAACCTTCTGCCGAAATTGACATGATGTTTACGTCCGGCCCCAATCAAGGGCGCTGGCTGGAAATTTCCGGCTCGGGACAGGTGCATCCTACCGTGGTGAAAAACTACGGACTGGATCCCGAAAAATATATTGGCTTCGCTTTTGGCTCGGGCATCGAGCGCCTTACCATGCTGCGTTACGGTGTTAACGACCTGCGCCAGTTTTATGAAGGTGATCTGCGCTTCCTGCGCCAGTTCAACCGCTAAGTTGGCCTGCAGTTCAGGCAGTCATCCCATTCATTGCAAAGAATTGAATTATTATGTTATTTCCAGAATCCTGGCTTAGATCATTGGTTAATCCGGCCATTAACACCGAAGAATTGTCCCATCGCCTGACGATGGCTGGTCTAGAGATTGAAGATACCGCACCGGTTGCCCCGCCATTTTCGGGCGTGGTGGTAGCCCAGATTGTTGAAATCGCCCCTCATCCCAACGCAGATAAACTGCGTATCTGCCAGGTTGATGACGGTTCTGGTGAACTGTTGCAGATTGTTTGTGGCGCACCGAATGCCGCCAAAGGTATTAAAGTGCCCTTGGCTAAAATCGGGGCTGTGCTACCGGGCAATTTCAAGATCAGCAAAGGCAAGCTGCGTGGTGAAATGTCTTTTGGCATGTTGTGTTCCGCACGGGAACTGGGTCTTTCCCAGGATCATGCCGGCTTGCTGGAACTGGAAGAGTCCGCGGTGGTTGGCCAGGATATTCGTCAGGCTCTGGATCTGGATGACACGGTTTTTGAAATCAAGTTAACCCCTAACCGTGCCGATTGTCTTTCCTTGCATGGTATTGCCCGTGAGGTTGCTGCACTGACCGGTGCACCCCTCAAGGCGTTTGATTATTCACCCGTTGAGGTGTCCATTAATGACAAACTCGCGGTTGATGTGCAAGCCCCCGATTTATGCGGGCGTTTTGCCGGTCGTATCATTAAAGGCGTCAATGCCAAAGCGCCTACGCCGGCCTGGATGAAATCCCGCCTTGAAAGGGCAGGACAGCGTTCCGTGTCTGCACTGGTGGATATTTCCAACTACGTCATGCTTGAATTGGGCCGTCCCACTCACGTTTTTGATTTCAATAAAATCAATGAGGATCTGGTGGTTCGCTGGGCCAAAAAAGGGGAATTCCTGAAGCTGCTGAACGGTCAGACCGTTGAGTTGGATGAACAGGTAGGTATTATTGCCGCCGGTGACACGATTGAAAGCCTGGCCGGCATCATGGGTGGCGATGCCACTGCGGTGAGTCTGGAAACAACGGATATTTTCGTTGAAAGCGCTTTTTGGTTCCCGGAAGCCATTGCCGGTCGCAGCCGTCGCTTTAAATTCAGCTCCGAGGCCAGTCACCGTTTTGAGCGTGGCGTGGATTTCCAGAACGTGGTTGAGCACCTCGAGTATATCTCTCGCCTGATCCTGGATATTTGCGGTGGTCAGGCTGCACCGATCGATGACCAGATCATCAATCTGCCACAGCGTAACCCGGTTTCCATGCGGGTTGCCCGTTGCCGTAAGATTCTTGGTATCCCGGTAGAGACCGCGGAAATTGAAAAAATCTTTACGCAACTGCAACTGCCTCACACTTTTGATGGTGAGGTGTTTACGGTAACCCCGCCTTCCTACCGTTTCGATATAGAAATCGAAGAAGACCTGATTGAAGAAGTTGCCCGTATTTATGGCTTCGAGCGGATTCCTGACAATCCTCCCAAAGCACTGGCTGCCATGCTGCCAAGCAATGAAACCCGGCGTAGTGAGCATGACATGCGTTATGTCATGGCCGCTCTTGACTATCAGGAAGTGGTGAATTTCAGTTTTGTGGAAACAGCCTGGGAAAGCAATTACATGGGTAATCAACATCCCATTAAACTGCTGAACCCGATTGCCAGCCAGCTGGCCGTTATGCGTTCCGGCCTGATTGGTGGTTTGATTGCCAATATCTGTCATAATGCCAAGCATAAACAAACGCGTGTTCGGGTGTTTGAACTGGGACGTGTGTTCAGTCGCAATGCAGCCGTCAAAGACGGTGATCTGACAGTGGCCAATATCAGCCAGCCTTTGCACCTGGCTGGCGCAGCCTGGGGGCCTGCCGTTCCCGAGCAGTGGGCAGAGCCGGTTCGCCAGGTGGATTTCTTCGACGTTAAAAATGATATTGAAAATCTGTTTGGTAAAAAAGCGGAATTGCTAAGATTTGTGGCACAGCCACACCCTGCCTTGCATCCTGGCCGTAGTGCTGCCATTTTACTGGATGGCAAGCAGATTGGTTTCATGGGTGAATTGCATCCTCAGTGGGTTCAAGATAACGAGCTTGCACATGCACCCGTGGTTTTTGAAGTGGCGGTCGATGCACTTTCGCATGTTGGCTTGCCTGAAGTCAATAACCTGTCACGTCAACCCCTGGTTATTCGGGATCTGGCGATCTGGGCACCGGTTGATTTACCTGTCCAGGCAATTCTGGATACACTTGCCTTACATCAAAAAGATTTGCAAGAACTTGATATTATTAAGGAAGTTTCTTTATTTGATGTCTGGCGTGATGTAAAATCCGAGTCTGGCGAGCGCAGTCTGGCTTTCCGTTTTGTGCTTCAGGATCCGCAGGCAACATTGGAAGAAGTGCGTGTTGAACAATGCATGGCATCTGTTCTGAATGTTTTGGTCAATGCACACAATGTGCGTCAACGCTAAGGCAATATTGAAATGGCAGAAGAAAATACTACACTTACCAAGGCCGAATTGGCCGAAATGTTATTTGATCGTGTTGGTCTGAACAAGCGTGAAGCCAAAGACATTGTGGATACTTTTTTTGAAGAGATTCGCGAATCCCTGGCAAAAGGTGAGCCGGTGAAATTGTCCGGTTTTGGCAATTTTCAGGTTCGCGACAAACCGGCCCGTCCCGGTCGCAACCCGAAAACCGGTGAGGTTATTCCGATTGCGGCCCGTCGTGTCGTGACTTTTCATGCCAGTCAAAAGCTTAAAGCGATTGTCGAGCAGGGGGATGCCTATGATCCCAATGCTGAATATGCACTTCAGGATTAAGGTGTATTCCATAAAAAATCATTTGGGTTTACAATCAAGCGATGAATCAAAAAGCCAATACCACTTCGACCATCTTGCCGCCCATTCCGGCAAAACGTTATTTCACCATTGGTGAAGTATCCGAATTATGCTTGGTAAAACCACATGTTTTACGCTATTGGGAACAAGAGTTCACCCAATTGAATCCTGTTAAAAGACGCGGTAACCGTCGTTATTACCAGCACCACGAAGTGCTGTTAATTCGCAAAATCCGCGATTTGCTGTATGAACAGGGTTTTACCATCAATGGGGCGCGCAATCGTCTGGGGGATGCACGTGATATCCCGCATGACCAGGATGCCGCTGTTCGTCTTTCAGGTCCAGAGCTTCAGTCTTTGCGCGCTGAATTGAATGACATTGTTGGTATGTTCAACCACTTGCTTAAAGATCGTGTCTAAGTGTGTAAAACATCGTTTTGCATAAACAGCTTTGCATGTTTTGAAAAAAAGCCGCCATATTTTTGGCGGCTTTTTGTATTAAAGACAGAATACAGACAAAAAAACCTGCTGTTTAGCGGTTCATAATCAGAATATCTTTGTTGACATGATTGATATTGGTATGACCACAAAACGCCATGCTGATATCCAGTTCATTGGCAATAATTTCCAGCGAGCGGGTCACGCCATCAAGACCATAGGCACCCAGTCCGTACAGGAAAGAGCGGCCGATTAATGTGCCTTTGGCGCCCAGTGCAATGGCACGCAAGACATCTTGTCCCGAGCGGATGCCACCATCGAGCCAGACTTCGGTTTGACCACTATGGTTGTTAAGGGCTTCAACGATATCGGGCAGGACGGTAATAGTAGACGGCGCACCATCGAGCTGGCGGCCGCCATGATTGGACACCACGATAGAGTCGGCACCACAATCGGCCGCATGCAAGGCATCTTCCTTGTCCATGATGCCTTTGATAATCAGTTTGCCACCCCATTTCTTTTTAATCCATTCCACATCGTCCCAGCTTAGGCTTGGGTCAAACTGTTCGGCTGTCCAGGAGGCCAATGAAGACATATCGCCCACCCCTTTGGCATGTCCCACAATATTGCCAAACGTACGGCGTTTGGTTTTCAACATATGCCAGCACCACTCTGGTTTAAGGGCCAGATTCATTAAATTTACCAGGGTGGGTTTGGGGGGGGTGGATAGCCCGTTCTTGATATCCTTGTGGCGTTGGCCCAGTACCTGCAGATCCAGTGTGAGCATTAAGGCAGAGCAATTGGCGGCTTTGGCGCGATCAATCAGGCGTTCGATATAGTCTTTGTCACGCATGACATACAGTTGGAACCAGAAGGGGGCGGATGTATGGGCAGCCACGTCTTCAATAGAGCAAATGCTCATGGTGGACAGCGTGAAAGGAATGCCGAAGCGTTCTGCCGCCTTGGCTGCCAGGATCTCACCATCAGCGCGCTGCATGCCGGTTAAACCGGTGGGGGCGATGGCTACGGGCATGGCGGTATCAATGCCAATCATTTTGGTTTTCAGGCTGCGGCCTTCCATATTCACGGCAACGCGCTGGCGGAATTTGATCTTTTGGAAATCGCTTTCATTGCTGCGATAGGTGGATTCTGTCCAGGAACCTGAATCGCAGTAATCGTAAAACATTTTTGGGACTTTGAGTTTGGCAATGCGTCTGAGGTCTTCAATGCAGGTTATTTTTGCCAGATTTGCCATTAATAATACCTCTATGGTGGAGTCAACTTTAAAGGTTCAATTTTATACTGTTCTGTCTGGGCCGTCATACAAAAGCCATGAAAATAAAACATCCTGCCTGGTTGGGCAGGATGTCTGCAGGAAAGAACAGGTTGCTGGCCTGCTATAGGCACTTTCCAGCGTACCGGATATTGGCATTTGATGGCTTAGTTACCCGCAGCCCAACGCATGACATTGTTCATCTGGGCATTTCCTTGAAGCCTGAAAGTACTGCTTTGGGTTTGGTTGTTGTAAGTTGCTTTCAGGTTATATGTGCCATCGGGTAACTTGACATAAAGCAGCGGGCCGGTATTACTGGCCTCAAAGACGGTCTGGTTGTGCTGGTTGGTAATAACAACCTGTACGGCGCTTAGATAGGCGCCTTGTTGGTCGGCAAAAGTTAAGTGCACATTGTAAAGGTTGGAGTGTGCCTTGATCTCGTTTTGTTCGCTATTGCCAAACCCACCCGTGATATATTGGACTGACTGATTGTAGGTTTGTGGTTGTACCTGGGCGTGCACTACATTTTGCATGCCAGCGTAAAGGCCAAAAGCAATAGCTGATGTGAGCATGAATTGCTTGATGATTTTGGGATCAAAATGGTATGTTTTTTGCATGGTACTTCCTTTTTTGAGTTTACAACTATTTAAAAGGGTGCCGATGTGATGCAGGCAGTTTGACCTTTTAAGTGCGTTTCATTGTACAGGCCAGGCATGCGATTGCATCATTCTGAATTCCACTGAAATATTTAATCAGAAAAACACTGTGATATCAATAGATTAAGTGTGTTGGATTTTTGTGTTTATTGCTCACGGTGTAGGGGTGGATTGTATTGTTTGATACTTCAGTTATTAATCCCACGCTTTCAATTGGATTATTCAATCTCTTAAAACAGTATTTGATGAAACGCAGGTGCTTATTTTCGCATCTAATGGCTGGATATTCCCAAACAATGGGGATATTTGGCTATTGAACAGGAGAAAAGCCATGAATAAGATAATTTTACCTTTGCTGGTGGGGACGCTTTCACCGGGATCTTCTTTTGCGGTTCAGGCGCATGATGTCAGTGAGGCTGTTGCAAAATCTCCGCCCGAGGCACCTTATAAAGCTGTCAGTTCCCTGGTGAAACTGCCTGATTTTATTCCCGGCCTGGGGCAGTTGTTTGTTGATCCTGCCACCTTGTCTGCAGGGCCATTTCTGGCCTATGACCGTGATGGTAAATTGGTTAGCACTATTTACATGATTCCCATTCAGGATATGGTGCCCGAATAATCATTTACAGACTTGAAGGTGCCCGGTATTGCCGTAGATCATACCGATATCATGTATAACGCAGGGCATCTTCGGCATCGGCATCCTACTTCAGGATACCGCGTGCAACTCGGAACAGGCGCGGGTTATACCGTCGTACGAGGATCTCAAAGGCAGGCGTATTGCCTGCAATAATTTGAAAAACCAGGTCATTATCTGATGCTTCTGCGGACGCTGTGTAAGGCATATCCAGTGGCATGACGGTCTCCTGAAAGCGCTTTCTTCCCGTTATACCCGTATTTGGTGTTTTCCACAAACAAAACGTTCTATTTGTCGTGCCAGGAGAAAGTGGAAGACACTTTATGGCTGTGAGGGCCAATAATAACTGTCGGGTAGGGCACGTGCGCCAAAAATGGCCTGACCAACCCGCACCACGGTGGCACCTTCTTCCACCGCCATTTCATAATCGCCTGACATGCCCATGGAGAGTTCGTGCAACTGTACATTGGCCGGCGCGTCTTGCTGCAAGCGGTCACGCAGATCGCGTAGCAGGCGGAAGCAGCCGCGTACCCGCTGCTCATTGTCTGACAGGCAGGCAAGTGTCATGAATCCTTTGACTTTCAGGCAATCAAAATTCGCCAGGGATTGAATGAAAGAAGCGGTTTCTTCAGGAGGAAGACCATATTTGCTGGCTTCACCCGAGGTATTGACCTGTACAAACACATTTAATGAGCGGCCTTCGGCCTGTAATCTGCGCTCAAGAGCCTGGGCAAGCCTGAGGCTATCCAGTGCCTGGAATTCTGCCGCGAACTTGGCTACAAATTTGGCCTTGTTGGTTTGCAGGTGGCCAATCACCGACCATTGCAAGTCAGCCAGCTCTGGCAGGGACTGCCATTTGTCAAAAGCTTCTTGCACCTTGTTTTCACCCAGAAAACGGCATCCTGCCTCATAGGCCAGCTGAATGCGTGCCTTGTCTACCGTTTTGCTAACGGGTAACAGGCGCACAGTATTAGCATCCCGACCAGCGCGATGGCAGGCAGCGGCAATTTTTTGCCTGACTGCAGCCAGCTTGCTTTTGAAGTCTTCAATGGTTAAGGCGGTGGGGTAGCGGTTTTCCTGGGTGGATGTTGTCATGAGTGATTGAAAAGTTAACCTTGTATCTGGAAATCAATCACGATCTGGCCGGGTTCACGGGCAACGTAGGCAATGGCAACCTGGTTACCAAAATGCGCCTCGATTTGCGCCAATAAGGGCAAGGGATCGTGATCATTGCAAAAACGCATTGTCTCACCGGGTTGCAGGGCAGACAAGGCACCAAAAATAGCCGCATGGCGAAAGCGTTTGGAGACACCACGTGCATCGAATGGGTAAACATGTGGGTCAAACATGGGTAAAGAAGCGTCTTGGGTCATGATAGTTGAAATAAAGTAAATAAGTAAGCGTGAATAAGAGGATGGCAGGTGCAATGTACCGGGCGGTACAGGGAAAGTATTGCACCTGGATTTCATTATAGATACGCCTGGTTTCCGCAAGGGCTGGAACCATAATCACTTCATGGTTACTTGAGTAAATTACTATGGTATTGTTGATGCAGATTAAGTAAAAACCATGGGTGTGTGTTTTTTCATACAAAAAAGAGGTTTTTCTGAAGACTTCAAGATTTTTAAAAAAACTAAAAATTATGTGTTTTTTTATTAGTGCATGAAAAAAATATTTTTTTAATGGGGTTGTGGGTATTTTTTTATCCACTTTAACTGTGGATAACCTTGCGTATAAGAAATTAGCAACTCGCTTAAGTCTTGATCTGACAGGGAATTTTTGTCAATTGCTTATGAAATGATCAGTGCTGTTTTAAGCGCATGGAACATTGCAGAAAATGTTCATGACAGTAAATTGTCAAGTAATAATGCTTGAAAATGGAAAATATAGTTAAAAAAATAAAAGTCAGGGGCTTGCATTTTGTATTGGGTATGTGCTATAGTTCAAGTCTTACTTACACAGCTTTGTGTGAACAGGCAAATAAGTAAAACGTCGGGGCGTAGCGCAGCCTGGTAGCGCACTTGCATGGGGTGCAAGGGGTCGAAGGTTCGAATCCTTCCGTTCCGACCAATTAAATCAAGGACTTACGTGAAAACGGGAAGTCCTTTTTTTATGCCAGTTGGGTTGAGGCCTATATAAAGGCCTATACGAAAAAAAACCTTACCCTAAATCCTTACGGCAGTTCGGTATGCATTCCCACGCAGAGCATGGGAACGAGGGTCGAACTTTACCCTAAAGTCTTACAACATATAACAGTTCATCAATTATAACTCGTTCCCATGCTCCAGCGTGGGAACGTGAATCTGATTTTTCGCTCTGACCCCATCGTATCAAAAAATAACGTTGCTGCTTAAGTAAGTGATGAAATTTTGAACCAGGGGTTGTAAAACCACGCTGATTTGTCTGACGCTTTCCTGGGTCAGTTGTGTTAATCCTTGGGCAAAGACATTATCAGGGTTCACCTGTACCCAAATGCTCACACCAAAAACCGTGAATAAACTTACCAGCACTGTTTCGTTTTTACCCGAGCGCCACCAGCCTTTTTTCCCCAATCGAATTCGTTGCAATGGATGAATCCAGGGAATGCCCATGGGATTGGGGGCATCGGCCAGAATATGGCTCAATGCACCGGTTGCTGCGCCAATCATGGCGGCTCCTTCAATCTCTTTGATAGAAAATCCCCAATACATTAAACCCACCCAAATCCAGGGCCAATGGGTGTAGGTGCGGTGCTTGATGAGCGAACCGGTTCGGACCCCTTTGCGATAATAGGGGATTTCTATCCAGTCGGGCAAGGAAGTGGAAACGGCAGCCACGAGCGCACAGACTGTTTGCAAAAACACGTCCAGTCCGGCTATTTTTGCAATAGCCGCAGCAATAAATGCTGCACCAAGGCCAGTAAGCCTATGCCCTTTACCAGTCATTCAAAAAACATCCAACTAACCCAACGATGCTGCACGTTGTACAGGCGCAGTAATAATTAATTATTAATATGTTAATGGTAATATATATTACTTAAATTAATTGGGTTTCCGGCAGTTTTGTTTTTTTATTTATGGCTGGCTGGCTGGCTGTTTGTGCCCACGCACCCTCGTCACCGCCATTCGCGCATTCCACCGCTAAGCCCGCACCACCATCAATTCATTCCAGTTAGTGGTATAGCCTTGGGTTTTTCTTTCTTGTCGCATAAACCAGTTGTCGTTGGGATGAAGGCCGGTGGCGGCGATTTTCAGGGTATCTTTGCCAAATTGGCGGTTGATGGCGTCAAGCATGCTCATTAACTTTTCCCTTTTTTCATGCTCAGGCTCAACAGGAAAAAGTGCTTGCTGAATGATCAGGCTATCTTCAATATCGAACAGCATGACGCCTGCCTTGGCATAATTGAATCCTGGTCTGAATATTTTTTGCAAGGCCGATAAGGCCGCTTTTGTATGGGCAATGGTGTCTGAAGACGGTGAGTTCAAATACACCAAATGACTGGCGCTGTACTGCCTGCCAGGGCGAAACAGACTGGTGCGAATGAACACGCTGATGCCGCCCGCCATAGAACCTTGCTGGCGTAGTTTTCTGCAGGCGATGGTCGTGAAGGCGGAAATGGCCTCTGCCAGCTGTGACATGCCGGTTACCGGAAAGCCGAAAGAGCGTGATGAAATGATTTGCTTTTTGGGTTCCATATCGGTTTCAAAAGCGATTCTGGGTGTGCCGCGCAGTTCCTGGATGGTTTTTCCAAGCAGAATACTGAATTTTCTGCGTGCGGTTTCCGGGTTTAACCTGGCCAGATCCAGGGCAGTCACAATACCCAGCTCATTCAGTTGCCGGCTGATTTTTTTGCCTACTCCCCAAACCTCAGTCACTTTAATGCTGTGCATGGCCTGCGCAAGATCCTGGCGGGTCAGGGCGGTTAAGTCGCAGACCCCATTCCATTGTTTTTGCTTCTTGGCCATATGGTTAGCCAGTTTTGCCAGTGTTTTGGTGGGGCCAATGCCCACGCAGGTGGGTATGCCGCTATCACGGAATACCTGGTGTCTTATTTGTTGCCCATATTGGGTCAGGTCTTGGGTCATGCCGGATAAATCCAGAAAACACTCATCAATGGAATACACTTCCTGTACAGGAGCGAACCGGCCAATGATGCGCATCATGCGCTCGCTCATGTCGCCATAAAGCGGGAAATTGGCCGACAGCCCTACCAGCCCGCGCGATTCGAGGTGTTTGATTTGAAACCAGGGGGCGCCCATGGCAATGCCCATGGCCTTGGCTTCATCCGTGCGTGAAATGGCGCAACCATCGTTGTTTGACAGGACGATAAGTGGTTTGCCCTTGAGCGAAGGATTAAAAACCCGCTCGCAGGAACAGTAAAAGCAATTGCCATCGATTAAGGCAAACGCCGTCATGATGCCGCTTTGATGATGTAAGTAACCACGCCCCACACCGACCATTGCTGGCCGGGCAGGGGAACAATATCCGCGTATGCGGCGTTTTCTGCTTCAAGCTTTAGCAGGCCGTTTTTTTTGTACAGCCGTTTAACCGTGACTTCGCCGTCAATGTCGGCAATCACGATATGGTTATGACGGGGCGTGATGGAACGGTCCACAATCAAGCGGTCACCGTCATCGATGCCCGCACCGATCATGCTGTTGCCCTTGACCTGCATGAAATAAGTGGCTTCGGGGTGTTGGATGAGAATATCGTTAAGGTCAATCCGGTTAACGGCCATGTCTTGAGCGGGCGAAGGAAAGCCGGCAGGTGTTTTGCTGCTGATTTTCTTTATAAACAATGAGTTATGCCTGATTGGCACGAAATTTTGAAAAGTACTCATAATATACTGTTTATTTATACAGTATATTTATATCATTTTTCAGCTGAAAAAAAAAGTCCTCTACCGGTATTCCATGTACTGATCATGATTAATTCCTTTTCATGATATCGGGCCCTACAGGCATGATGCATGAAAACCAGGAATATAAACAACAACAAACATAACTAAATAAGAATATGTGCTTGACATCGCATCAATGGTCACCTATTATTCATGACAGTGATATATCACTGTTATTAAATAAAATCATCATCAAAGGAAGAAACATGTCACAATCACATCGCGTTCGTATCACAAGCCCCAATGTTGCTGAAGCTGCTCCAGGTCTGTGGTCAAACTGTCTGAAAGTAGAAGACACTCTGTATTTATCTGGTTTTACTTCCCGCGCTAACGATGGCGAAACCATTATTGGTAAAGATGGTTACGAGCAGGCCAAAGTTATTTTTCAAAAAATGAAAGATCTGTGTGAAGCTGCGGGTGGCACGATTGATGACGTCGTGACAATGACCATTTTTGTTACCGATATCAAAGAGAATCAAGGTGTATGGAAAGCCCGTCGTGAATTTTTCAGTGGCGACTTCCCCGCATGTGCTCTGATCGAAGTGAAAGGCTTGGCAAAACCAGAAATTCTGGTTGAAATCCAAGGCCAGGCAAGATTGGCTAAAAAATAATCAATAACTAAAAGCAATAAGGAAAAGGCTGTCACTTGGTGCGGCCTTTTTTTTCTACAGGAGATATTATGAAAAAAATGTTATTGGGACTTGGTCTGCTGCTGGGTTCATATGCCGGGCTGGCCCAGGCCGATACAAGCAAGCCTTTGAATATAGTGGTTCCTTATGCTGCCGGGGGACCTTCTGATTCAATTATCCGGTCGATTGGCAAGGTGATAGAAAAAGATACCTCGCAAAATGTGATTATTGAAAATCGACCAGGCGGAAATACGGTTATTGGTGCGCAGGCACTATTGAATAAAGCCGATGATGATAATTCGGTTTTGCTGATAGCGGCCAGTTTTGTGATTACGCCCAGTTTGATGCAGAAACTGCCATATGATATCAATAAGGATTTTCGCCAGATTACCCGTCTGGCATCCAATCCGCATGTGCTGGTGGTATCCAATGATGTACCCGTATCCAATTTGACAGAGTTCATCGAGTGGGCGAAAAAAGAAGATAATAAAGGCACGTATTCATCATTCGGAACCGGCTCTTCAGGTCACCTGGGCTATGAACTGTTCAACCACCAGGTTGGTCTTGATCTGCTTCATGTTCCCTATAAAGGAGCTGCACCGGCAACATTGGCGGTATTAAGCTCAGAGGTCCATTCCACATTGGGGGATGTGGGTGCCATTGCGCCCCATCTTGAGGCGGGTAAACTGAAAGCATTGGCGGTATCGGGTACGGAGCGTCATCCCAGGATGCCTGATGTTCCCACCTTTGCCGAACAGGGCTATCCGGACTTTACCTCGGAAACATGGTTGGGTTTACTGGCCAAATCCAGTGTCAGTGATGAAAGAATTGAGCAGTTAAACCGGTTGTTTACTACTGCTTTAGCTCACCCTGATGTACAGGCAATACTTGAACAGCAGGGCATGCAGGCAAAACCCACCGATGCAGCCGGTTTTGCTGATTTTATGACCAAAGAAGCTTTAAAATACAAGCAGGTCATTAATGACGCGAATGTTAGAATCGAATAAGTACCTGGTGCCTTGTGTTTTCCCTTGTTTTTGTGCATAGGGTAATGTGGCGGGCAGATTTTCTGCCTGCTTTTTTGTTGGGCGATTATAAAAAACGATTGCCTTTGAACATTCAGGCACTCATGACCATCCTGTCATGCATAATTAATTTATCCTCTACACCTATAAACTCATGATTCAACCTAAGAAGGGCGATGGCCCTGAAAGTTTATCGTTGCCGCTTGCGGAAAAAGCGTATATTGCCATTAAAAAAATGATCCTGGAAAACGAGTTGAAACCGGGGGATCAGATCAATGTTGCGCAATTGTGCACGCTTCTTTCGATTGGTCGCAGTCCCATTCACCAGGCTATTCATCGTCTGGACAGGGAAGGACTGGTGGCTATTTTGCCGCGTAAAGGCATATTGATCAAGGCGGAAACCATTGATAGTTTCTTGAGCCTGATTGATTCCCGTCTGCTGGTAGAGCCATACCTGACGGGCGAGGCCATGCAAAGAATGACCCCCGAGCTCCTGGATAAACTGAAGAAAATCGTACAGATCGGGCGCCAGTGTGCACAAAACAATGATCACCAGGGCAGTATGGAAGTAGACCGTCTTTTTCACCAGACACTTTATGAAGCGGCCAATAATGAGCTGCTGGCCAATTTTGCCGGTCAATTGCTTGATCGCTCCATGAGGCTGTGGTTCAGGACCCATACACCGGGGGCTGAAAACCCGAATATCCATGAGCTGGAGGCTTTGTATGAAACCATCGCTTCAGCAGACCGGACGGCGGCTGTTGAAATGATGGCCCAGCACATTATCTCTATACGTAAAAAGGTGTTTCCGTAATGGGTGTATTGCCGGTGTCTTTTGTGGATTGGGCGTAACCATCCCGAAAGATTTTCATGACCATTTCATGCTCTGGTGTCGTCTCGTGATTGATATGCCAGATGAGTCCTACTTTCCTGACGATATCGGTGATGGTCAGCGGCAATATTTCCAGCACGCCCAATTTTTTAAAAAAAGTGGCCATTTCCATGGGGATGGTGCCAAAGGCGTCGGATGATTTAAGCATGCCTACATTGGTGAGCGTTGATAATGACTCGACAATTTGGTTGGGGATGGGAATATTGTAGCTTAAGAGGGTGTCTACAATAATTTCCCGCGTGATGGCATCACGGGTGGGGAGAATCATGGGGAAGTTGCTAAGGTGTTTCCAATCCAGATCGGGTTGGTTGGCCAATGGATGGCCTTTCCTGACGGCTATGACAAAAGAATCCTCATAAAAAACCTCCGAGCAGAGGTCGGCCGGCAATGGTTTATTAGGAATAACCCCGGCAATATATTTTAATTGTTCTGTTTTCAACTGCGGTAACAGTGTGCCTAAGGTGCTTTCACGTACGGTGACGGAAAAGTCAATGGGGCTTTGATCCAGGGCGGTTAGCAGTGTGGGCGCAAAGGCAAGGGCCGCAATGGGCATGACACCCATTGATATTTGTATCATTGGTCCCTCAGTGATTTCCCTAAGTTGTAACCGGGTTGCCTCCAGTTTGTAAAGAATATCTTTGGCGCTTTGTATCAGGCACAGGCCGTGTTGGGTAGGCTCGAGCCCGGAAGACGTGCGGTTGAAAATTTTAATTCCCAGACCCGTTTCCATTGATGACAACATTTTTGAAATCGCCGGCTGAGTCAATGCCAATGCGGATGCCACTCTACTCACGCTCCTCATTTCATCCAGATAAATTAACAGTTGAAGATGCTTGAAACGTAAGTTTGCGCGTAAATACCAGTCGGTACGAGACATGAGATGCTCCTCTTTTTTAAGATTTATTCGACTAGTATAACCAAAATGGAATACTCAAGCCAATTTAATTTCATTTGATCTTATAGGGACATGGTCTTATTATTTTTTCAAATAAAGAAATAACCAAATAAATAAAGTCTGAACATTAAATAAATTTTTAATGTAAATAAAAATTTAAACCTAAAGGAATAAGAGGATGACATCTAATTTATTTTTAAAATTTGTTGCAACGGCATCAATTGCATTAAGCGGTTCGGTTGTTCATGCAGCCGATTGGTTTCCTATTGAGGTCAATCAGGTGGGTGCTGATGGAAACGTAGTCAAGGTAGAGTATCAGGGGCAGCAAAAGGCCAGCCAGAAGTGGCCTATCTGTGTGTCCTTTCCGCACATGAAAGACCCATTCTGGCTGGCAGCCAATTACGGGGTTGTTGAAGAGGCAAAAAGGCTGGGTGTCAGCGTCCAGGTGCTGGATGCAGGCGGTTATACCCAGCTGAACAATCAGATTTCCCAGATTGAGAATTGTGTTGCCGGTGGTGCCAAGGCGGTTGTCATGGTTTCCATTGATGCCGAAGGTGTCGGCAATATGCTGAAAACGCTCAAGGACAAAAATATTGTTGTCATCGATGCCTTTAATGGCTCCAACTCAACCGACGTGGCTGCCCGTGTCCTGACGAACCCGCGTGACGAGGGTTTCCGTGCCGGTGAGTACCTGGCCAAAAAACATCCCAAAGGAACTCCCGAGGTGCGTGTGGGATGGTTGCCTGGCCCTGCAGGAGCCGGTTTTGTGGAAGGGTTTAATGCCGGTTTTCTGGATGGTATCAAGGACAGCGCAGTGGTTATTGCCGAAACCAAATATGGTGATGTAGGTAAGGAAATCCAGGCGCGTCTGGTGGAAGATATGTTGCAAACCCATAAAGACCTGGACTATATCGTTGGCACGGCCGTGATGGTGGAAGGTGCGTTGCCATTGCTAAAAGCACGCAAGCTGTTGGATAAGGTCAAACTGGTTTCTGTTTATATGACGCCGGGTGTGTATCAAGGCCTGAAAAAAGGTGAAATTGAAGCCGCGGGTGTGGCACCTATTGTAACGACTGCAAAAATGACCATCGATTCGGCAGTACGGATTCTTGAACAAGGTAACAACCCCGAGGCACTGACACGGGTGGATACGATCGGTACGGTTTACACACCTGCCACCGTTGGTCAATTTGATCCGTCCATTACCTTTGCTCCAGCAGGATTCAGACCTGTTTTCAGTTTTGGAAAGTGAGGCAATAGTGCAAAGCGCAGTTCTTGAAAACATCCAGGATAAAGCGCCTGAGCAGCATGAAGGCCAGTCCCGGGTCGTCCTTGCGATCAGGGGACTTACCAAGATATATGGCAATCATGTCGCTCTGGATAATATCCATATGGATATTGAGTCAGGTAAGGTTCATGTTTTATTTGGTGAAAACGGGGCCGGCAAATCAACCTTTATCTCCATGCTGGCGGGTGCCAATCCGCCCAGTAAGGGAGAGCTTGAAATCGGAGGCCATCGAGGTGTTTTTCAAAGCGTTGCAGCATCACGTGCAGAAGGTATTCGGGCTGTTTTTCAGGAGTTTTCCCTGATTCCCCAACTGACGGTTGCGGAGAATATTGTGCTGGGTGAGGAGCCGCTTGACTCAATTGGTCTTTTGGCCAGGCGGACGGCAGTTGAGTCAGCCAAAGAGCTGATCCACACCTTGGGTTTTGATCTTGATCCTTATGCCTATGTCGCCACTTTGCCGCGTGGTAAGCAGCAAATGGTTGAGATTTGCAAGGCCTTAAGAAAAAAACCGAAAATCCTTATTCTGGATGAGCCGACTGCGTCTTTGTCCGAGCATGATGCACGTTCCTTGTTTGATTTGGTTTTGAAGCTGAAAAAACAGGGAACGGCCATTATCTACATTACACACAGAATGCATGAAATTCCGCTTCTGGGTGATGTGGTGACGGTATTAAGAGATGGTAAACAGATCGCCACGGTACCGGCAACAACGCCAGAGCCTGAACTGATCAGGTTGATGACGGGCAGGACCCTGGATGCCATTTATCCGTCATTGAATACGGAAGTGGGCAAGATCCGGTTGAAAATAAGCAATTTGTCATTGGCGCATGAATTGGGCGTGCCCAATATTGAGAATGTGAGTCTTGATGTAAAAGCCGGGGAAATTGTTGGCATTGCCGGTCTGGTCGGGTGTGGCAAAAGTGAATTGGGACAAGCCTGTTTTGGTTTGAAAAAAATCACTGGGGGTGACATTGTTTTTGATGATCATAAAACCAATTTCAGGCATCCTGCCGATGCCATTGAGGCAGGTCTGTGGTATAGCCCGGCAGATCGCAAGCAGGAAGGTCTGGTGATGTGTCGTCCTGCCAAGGAAAACATGTCTTTATCAGGTCTGATCTGGGGAAAAATAGCCGGCAAAGTCTTGAAGCCGCAACAGGAAATCAATCTGTTGAAGGATTTGTCAGACAAAGTCGAATTTGCAAAAGAAAGACTGGGTGAACCCATTAGTAATTTCTCTGGTGGCAATCAGCAAAAAGTGATGCTGGCTAAAGGGTTGGCACAGGATATTTCCGTGTTTGTGTTTGATGAGCCTACGGTTGGTGTCGATATGGGAGCAAGGCCATCAATTTATCGTTATTTGGCGGATTTAAGCAAGGAAGGGGCGGCAATTTTACTGATTTCTTCCGATTTGCCAGAGTTGTTCGGCCTGTGCCATCGAATTCTGGTCATGAACAACGGTGCTATTACCGCCGAATTCAAGCGTGATGAATTTGATGAGCATCGCATTCTGGAAAACTTTTTTTGAGCAAGACTTCAAATGAACACAACATCAATGACTACTACTGTACCTGTTACAGAAAAGAAGCCCGCCTCGGGACTGAGTGCGAATTTTATTTATAAATACCGCCAGATGCTGGTATTGCCGGTTCTGTTTATTGTTGCCTCACTGGTTTTTTATGTCATGGCTCCCGGGTTTGCAACGGCAGATAACCTGGTGAATGTTGCCCGGCAATCGGTTTACCTCTTGATTGTTTCTTTGGGGCAATTGATTGTGCTGGTGGTGGGCGGACTTGACTTATCAGTCGGGGCCATTGCGGCATTGACATCTGTGGCCGCTGCACTGGTGATGGCATCCATGATGGCCGCCATGCCTGACAGTCCCTGGCTGGCGATTGCGGCGGGCAGTGCGGTCGGTTTTGCGGTGGGTGCCGTTTTTGGCTTGATCAATGGTGTTGGCATGGCGGTCATGAGAATTCCCCCTTTTATGATGACCCTGGGCATGTCTTCCGTTTTGTTCGGCATTACGTTGTTTATCAGTGGTGGTGTGCCTGTCTACGGTTTGCCCGATGTTTTGGGTGAGGTATTTGGATTTGGTGAGTTTATGGGTATTCCCATTCCTTCATTGGTTGCCTTGCTGCTGATCCTGATTACTTATGGTCTTCTGGAGTGGTCACGCTTTGGACGTCACGTTTATGCGACAGGTGGCAACCAGCGTGCTGCTGATCTTTCAGGTATTCGCACTAAACGGGTTATCATCCAGGCCTTTGTGATTTGTGGTGTGTTTGCTTCCCTGACCGGTTTGTTGCTAACTGCCCGCCTGGGTACAGGGGAGGCGAACGTCGGTGTGACCTTACCGCTTGAGTCAATTGCCGCTTGCGTTATTGCCGGTGTCAGTCTGGCCGGTGGTGTAGGGCGTGTATTTGCTGTTGTAGTTGGTACGCTGTTGATTATGCTGGTTCAAAACGGCTTGAATCTGATGCAGGTTGGGGCTTATGCATCAACAATGACAATCGGGTTGATATTGATATTGGCCATGGCTTTGTCAAGAAAATAATTGATTTTAATTTAATTTTAAAATATATGGAGATATGACATGAAAGTCGAAACAAATTTAAAAGAGAAAGATGCAAAATCGAATGCAAAAAACATACCGTTTACCGGAGAAGAATACCTGAAAAGTCTTGATGACGGTCGTGAGGTCTGGATTTATGGTGAGCGGGTTAAAAATATTGCAGAGCACCCGGCTTTCAGAAACTCGGCCCGCATGATTGCGCGCATGTATGATGCGATGCATGATGAGTCACGTCGTGAGCTGCTGACAGCTCCCAATGACTCGGGTGGTTTTACCCATCGTTATTTTTTGGCTCCCAAAACCGTAGAAGAACAGGTTGCCGCGCGTGATGCGGTTGCTGAAATTCAGCGTGTTGCCTATGGCTGGATGGGACGTTCTCCAGATTACAAGGGGTCTTTCCTGGGTACCTTGGGCGCCAACTCGGCCTTTTATAAAGGCTTCGAAGAAAACGCCTTGCGCTGGTATTCGAAAGCACAGCAGCGCACTTTGTATATCAACCATGCGATCATGAATCCCCCTGTTGACCGTAACAAGCCGACGGCAGATACTTCTGATGTTTTCATCCACGTTGAAAAAGAAACCGATGCGGGTATTTATGTCAGTGGTGCCAAAGTGGTGGCGACCGGTTCAGCCCTGACTCACTACACCTTTGTGGCACATGCTGGCCAGCTTCCGATTAAAGATCCTAAATATACACCTATTTTCATGGTGCCTACCGGTGCGCCTGGCATGAAAATGATTTCCCGTATTTCAAATGAATATCGTGCTGCAGTGACAGGCAGCCCATTTGATTACCCGTTGTCAAGCCGTCTGGATGAAAACGATGCGATTCTGGTCATGGATAATGTATTTATTCCATGGGAAGACGTGTTTATGTACGGTAATGCCGATCTGGCAAACGATTTTGCACCCGGCTCCGGCTTTAATAGTCGTGCTGCTATGCATGGTTGTACTCGTCTTGCCGTTAAACTTGATTTTATTTGCGGTTTGTTGGCAAAAGCACTGGAAATTACCGGTAGCGCCAGTTTTCATGGTGTTCAGTCGCGTTTTGGAGAAGTCATTGCATGGCGTAATGCCATGTGGGGCTTGTCTGATGCCATGGCAAAGAGCAATGTGCCATGGAATGGCATGGTTCAGCCTGATGCACGTTTTGCAACGTCTTATCGTGTATTGTCGCAAATTGCCTACCCTGCCATCAAAAATATTATTGAATCCAGCGTGGCAAGTGGCCTGATCTACTTGAATTCACACGCAAATGACTTCAAAGCGCCTGAAATTCGTGGCTACCTGGACAAATATGTCCGTGGTACGGGTGATGTGGATGCCGAGGGACGTGTCAAGACTATGAAGCTGCTGTGGGACACCATTGGTACTGAATTTGGTGCCCGTCATGAATTGTATGAAATCAATTATCTTGGCTCCAACGATGTGACCCGCCTGGCCAACTTGTGGGATGCGCAAGGAACAGGTGATCTGGATAAGATGAAATCATTCGTTGATACATGTATGAGTGAATATGATCTTGACGGATGGACTGTACCTGACCTGATCAATCCTGATGATGTAAGCGTTATCAAACGCAGATAATTAAACCAATATTTTTATTTTAAGGAGAGAGATATGCCATTAGGAACTGAAATTGCCTATGTTGTTTACCAAGTTAATGATTTGGATCTGATGGAGTCTTTTATGCAGGACTTCGGGTTATTAACAGCACATAAAGACGACAAAAGTCTGTTTATGCGCGGGGCAGGTACATCACCCTTTTTGCATGTCACTCTGCTTGGAGATGAAAATAAATTCATTGGTGCAGCTATTCGTATGGAAAGCATGGAGGACCTGCATGAACTTGCCAAGTTGCCAGGTTCCTCTGCCGTGACCAAAGTGGATGACTACCCGGGCGGTGGCTGGCGTGTTCGGATGATGACACCGGATAACGTGCAAATTGATGCGATCTGGGGTCAGGAGCCTGCCGAGGAAATCACGCATCGTCCGCCCAATCCATTCAATGCCGGTCATGTGAAAACCCGTTACAACGCCTCTTTGCGTCCAAAGCGTGAGCCTGGGCTGGCCTTGCGTATCGGTCATTTTGTATTGCGTGTCAGCAATCATCCCGAGTCAGTCAAATGGTTCGATGAGCGTTTTGGTCTGTTGGCTTCCGATTACATGTGCGTGCCGGGCGACAAGAGTCAGGTAATTGGTACATTCCTGCGCATGGACAAGGGAGCGGAGTTTGTTGATCATCATTCCATGCTGATCGTGCAGGCACAAGTGACCGGTGTCCATCATTGCTCTTTTGAATTCCAGGACCTTGATTCCGTCATGGGTTCTCATGACTATCTGGTTGCCAAGGGACATCGCCTGGATTGTGGTGTTGGTCGCCATCTGATCGGGAGCCAGATTTTTGATTATTGGCGTGATCCATTCGGTTTTCGTGTTGAGCACTATACCGATGGTGATGTCGTTAATGAGGATTACGAGCCTTTGTATTACGATGTTTTTGCTGATGATACGACCCAGTGGGGCATGGACCCTACGCGGGACTTTTTTGAATAAAAACGGTTAAGGCAAGACTTTAATCCAACCAACATGAGGCAGATTCAAATGACAGAATTAATCCTTGAAAAACAGCGTGCCGAGCGAGTCGCCAATTTTAATCCACGTGAGTTTCGCAATGCCATGGGTGAATTTGCCACCGGTGTCGTTGTTATTTCCACTGATGTGGATGGGGAGCCTCATGGCATGACCGCCAATGCGTTCATGTCCGGCTCACTGGAACCGCCGCTGATTATTGTCTCTGTTGCATGTACGGCAAGAATGCATGATCGCATTCAACGTGCGGGCTATTTCGGGGTGAGTGTTTTGAGTGAGCACCAGGAATGGTGCAGTAACCACTTCGCAGGTAAACCCATTGAAGGTAAATGCCCGCAATTTGAACGTATTGGTAATGTACCCGTCCTGTCAGGTGCCAATGTACAGATCGCAACAGACCTGGAGCATGTTTATCCCTGTGGGGATCATACCTTGTTTGTGGGGCGGGTTCATACAATGGAGCGCCCCAAACATCCGGACAGGGGCCTGCTTTTCTATGCGGGTCGTTATGGAAAGATTATCAGCAAGGGCACTCCGCTGACATTCTCACTGGATGAGAATGTATACGATGCGACTTCATGCTGGTAGTCGTTGATTATGTGTGCGGCATGGGTATTTGTGGAGAAAAGTAAATGAAAGTAGAGTCAATGGTCAAGGTATCCCAGGGAATAGGGGCACCGCTTCCCAGGGTGGAGGATGTACGTCTGTTAACCGGACAGGGGACCTTTGCGGATGATGTCAATTTACCAAGACAGGCCAGAGGTTATGTTTTACGCTCCACAGTCGCCCATGCCAATATTGTCAGTATCGATGTCTCAGGTGCACTGGACGTGCCGGGAATATTGGCGGTCCTGACAGCAGAAGATTATGAACAGGATGGCTTGGGTCATATTCCGTGCGTGAGCATTCCGCCCACCATTACCGGAAAGAAATATCATCCCACCCCATTTCCACCTCTATCCTCAAAGCGTGTTCTGGCTATTGGCAGTCCGGTTGCTTTTATTGTGGCGGAAACGCTTCCTGCGGCGATGGATGCCGCTGAGCGCATACAGGTGGTTTATGACAATATGTCCGCAGCGCCTACCGTAGAGTCAGCGATTGCGGAAAATGCACCGCTGGTCTGGCCAGAGGCAACGGGTAATATTTGCTTCCGTCATGAAATGGGTGACGAGCAGGCGACCAATGCCGCCTTCGAAAAAGCGGACCGTATTGTTAAAAGCCGTATCCGCAGCCAGCGTCTTGCAGGAAACCCTTTGGAGCCTCGTACCTGTATCGGTGCATATCATGAAGCGGACAAGCGTTATCACCTGACTTCATCGGCCGCCAACCCGAGTCGTATCCGTTTGTTGCTGGCAGAACATATTTTCCGTGTTCCCGCTCATCAGGTTCATGTTGTTGCTGGCGATGTCGGTGGCGGGTTTGGTACCAAAGGCGGTCTTTATCCCGAGGAAGTGCTGGTTTTATGGGCCGCCAAACGCGTGGGTCGGCCGGTTAAGTGGGTGGCCGATCGCAGCGAGTCATTCCTGTCCGATTTTAACGGACGAGACCAGGTTGCCGATGCTGAAATCGCACTAAAGAATGATGGTACGGTACTTGGTTTTCGGGTGGATATCCACCACAACCTGGGATGTCAGTTAGGTCCCTCAACCGCGCATCCTCCCTTGGTGGGGTCACGTATGTTGTCGGGAGTTTACGCCTTTCCGGCCATGCATGTCAAAGTAAACGGTGTGTTTACGCACAGCCGTACATTAACCACTTATCGGGGAGCAGGACGTCCCGAGTCCACCCTGATTGTTGAGCGCATGATGGATCTGGCTGCCGCTGAGTTGGGTATGGACAGGGTTGAAATCCGTCGCCGTAACCTGATCAGTCCGGCGCAGATGCCTTATCGTACGGCTATTAATGAAACCTATGACTGCGGTGAATTTGAAGCCCTTATGGATGATGCGCTGAAACTGGCCGATTGGGACGGTTTTGATGCACGTCGCAAAGAAAGTGCGGCACGTGGTTTATTGCGCGGACGTGGCTTGTCCATGTACATCGAAGTGGCAGCCACGATTAGCGACAGGATGGAGGTGCGTTTCGATGCGACAGGCGGACTTACGGTTATTGCCGGTACTTTCTCATATGGCCAGGGACATGAAACCAGTTACGCCCAGATGGTCCATGAATGGCTGGGTGTGCCTATTGAAAAAATCAGACTGATTCAGGGTGATACCGATAAAGTGGCCAACGGCCGTGGCAGTTTCGGATCACGCAGTATGACGGTCGGCGGTTCTGCCTTGCTGGCCGCGTGTAACCAGATTATCGAAAGGGGAAGGCGGGTTGCCGCCATCCTGCTGGAATGTGATGAGGAGGGCCTTGAGTTTGCGAATGGTGTTTATCGCCATGCAGCCCTGGACAAGGAAATCACGTTGGACAAGGTGGCCAAGACAACCTATGCCTGGGGAACACCCAAGCCATTGCCGGCTGAACTGTGGTCAGGCCTTGAGGGAAGGGGGTACTTTACAGCGCAACCGCAAAACTATCCGAATGGCTGTTATATCTGTGAAGTAGAGGTTGATCCTGAAATAGGCACAATCACGCTGGTTGATATTTCCGGTATAGACGATGTGGGTAATGTCATTAACCCGCTGATTCTTGAGGGTCAGATTATTGGCGGTATTGCCCAGGCAGTGGGTCAGGCGTTATTGGAAGAAGTCGTGCATGACAAAGATGGCCAGCTGCTGACCGGATCGTTTACTGATTATGCCATGCCTAAGGCAAAGGATTTCCCACGTATCCGTGTGGGCTTAAGGCCGGTACCCACAAAAACCAATCCGCTTGGCGTCAAGGGAGGAGCGGAAACCGGAACCATTGGCTTGCCTCCGGCGGTAGCGTCGGCAGTGATGGATGCATTAAGTGTTTATGGCATCAAGCATATCGATATGCCCTTGACCGCATTGAAAGTCTGGGAAGCCATTCAGCAAAGCAAGGCATCAGGAAAAGCACCGCAAGCGGTTGAATCATAAGCATGAAGTTTGAAATGAACAAATTGAATCAGGAATGTGAAGGGAAATGAGGATGTTGAAGCAGTTTATTGTATACAGGACTGACCGTACCGATGGCAAAGCGGAAGAAATAAGAAAGGCGACGCGTCCGTTGCATGCGGAATATATGAAGCAATTTCATGACCGGGTTCATTTTGGTGGGCCCATGCAGAATAAGGACGGGGTATCTATTGGCGGGATGATGGTTATTGATGCCCATGATGAAGCGGAAGTATGGGAGATGATCAATAACGATCCATTTGAGAAGGCGGAGCTGTCATCAAAAATAGAAGTTTATCAATTCAGATGGCAAACCAAGCGTCCGGCAACTTTGCCGCCCCTTTAATTTTTTTGTGAGACAAAAACATGATTTTAAATGGTGAACAGCAGCTTCCCGTGTCTCGGGAAAAGGTGTGGTCTGCCCTGATGAATCCGGAGGTGCTTCGGTTGTCAATCCCTGGTTGTGAGTCAGTGACTGAGGTGGAGACAGGCGTTTATGCGGTTAGGGTGGTTATTGAAATTGGTCCGGTAAAGGCCCGTTTTAATGGAAAACTTAGACAACTTGATATGAAAGCACCTGAAACCTATACCCTGGCATTTGAGGGAGATGGGGGCGTCGCCGGATTTGCCAAAGGCAGTGCGGTTGTCACGCTGGAAGAGGCGGCCAATCAGGGGACTTTGCTGAAATATGAAGCCAAGGCAGAAATAGGCGGGCGTCTTGCACAGATCGGTTCACGCCTGATTGATGCGACCTCGGCCAAATTGACCAAACAGTTTTTTGAGCGTTTCAGCCAACAATTGCTGGGTCCAGCGCCTGCGGTGGCAGAACCTGCCAAGGTGGCAGCACCGGCAATGGGAACTGCTGTTGCAGCGGCTGGTTCGGCGGTTGCTGCGACACCGGCTTTTGTACCTGCTCCGGTGTATGCGCAAGCGACACCATCCAAATCGGGTGTATCCATTCAAATGCCGGCATGGACCTGGGCTTTCACCGTTTTAGTAATTGCTTTACTGGCTGCTTATCTGGGCTCCAGATAAGGGTGTTTCAGGTCAGGATTTTTACCGAGGTATTCAAAATATGTCAAAAACTACAGTCGCCATTATGGTTAATGGTATTGAGCAGAAACACGAGGTTGAACCCCGTACGCTTTTGGTTCATTTTCTGCGTGAAAATTGTGGCCTGAAAGGGTCTCATGTGGGTTGCGACACGACACAGTGCGGTTGTTGCACTGTGCATTTGGATGGCCGAAGTGTCAAGTCCTGTACCACGCTTGCCGTTATGGCAGATGGAAAAGAAGTGATCACGATTGAAGGGGTGGGAACTCCGGAAAACCTGCATCCGCTGCAGGCCGCCTTTCAGGAACACCATGCCTTACAGTGTGGTTACTGTACACCGGGAATGGTCATGCAGGGGCTGGATATCCTGAATCGTGGCTGTGCTGACAACGAGGCGGTCATTCGTCATGAGCTGGAGGGTAATCTGTGCCGTTGCACCGGTTACCAGGGGATTGTGGATGCCATTCATTCTTGTGCCAGGAAGTGTCAGGGTAGCGTATCGGCAGGGAACGTATAACTATGTATAACTTTGATTATGTGCGTGCGAAAAGTGTTCAGGAAGTCAATGAGCTTTTCAGTAAAAATCCTGAAGCCCGCTTCATTTCCGGGGGTATGACGCTGTTGCCAACCCTGAAACAAAGACTGGCCAATCCGGCATTGCTGATTGACTTACAGGATCTGCCTGAAATGCGTGGCATTACCGTTGATGAAAAGATGGTGTCGGTGGGGGCCATGACCCGGCATGCTGACGTGGCGGCTCACAAGGAAATTGCACAGGCCATTCCGGCCCTGGCATTTTTGGCCAGCGGCATTGCAGATCCTCAGGTTAGAAATATGGGCACGATTGGTGGCTCCATTTCCAATAATGACCCTTCCGCCGATTACCCGGGGGCCGTGTTGGGTTTGGGCGCCAAGGTAATTACCAATAAACGCACGATTGATGCGGATGATTTTTTTACCGGATTGTTCAGCACGGCGCTTGAGAAAGGCGAGTTCGTGATGCGTGTGAATTTTCCACGTGTGCTGAAAGCAGGTTACTGCAAAATGCCCAATCCGGCGTCGGGTTATGTGATGGCGGGATGTTTTGTTTCGCAAACTATGGATAAAAAAATTCGTGTTGCGATTAATGGGGCCGGTCCCTGTGTCTTTCGCCAGCGTGAATTTGAAAAATTGCTTGAATCTGATTTCAGTGTGAACGCAATAAATGCATGTGTTCAGTCCGCAGAGGGTCTGAACGCAGACATGCATGCTTCGGCTGCCTATCGGGCACAACTGGTTGTTTATGCCTTGAAACGGGCCATTGAATTTGCCCAATCGCATTAATTAATGCCGTCGGTATAAATTAAGTTAATTTTTTTAGGCTTTATTAAAGAAATAAGGATAAGTGGAGTAGTCATGAAATTAATGTCTTTTGTAAGTCAGAATCGCTCAACTTTCGGGTTGGTGGAGGGCGAGTATGTTTATGATTTGGGGCGTCGTCTGGGTAATGCTTGCCCGGATCTTCTGTCTGCCATTAAAGGTGGCTGGCTGAACCGTCTGGAAGCGCTGGTGGAAAACTCACAACCTGACTTTCATGTTGACGACGTGGTATTTTTACCGGTTATTCCGAATGCACCGCGTATTTTTTGTGCCGGCCTGAATTATCTTGCTCATCGTGTCGAGGGCAATCGTCCGGATACCGAGGTGCCCGTTATTTTCCTGCGCTTGAATGAATCCCAGGTGGGTCATAATCGCCCCTTGGTTTGTCCTGCAGAGTCGGATCAGTTTGACTTTGAAGGTGAGATTGCGATCGTGATTGGCAAGGGTGGTCGTCGTATTCCCGAAGATCAGGCCTTTGAACATGTTGCCGGTTACTCTTGCTATAACGATGGCAGCGTACGTGATTGGCAATTGGCTACCAATCAATGGACACCTGGCAAGAACTTCGATGCAACCGGAGGTTTTGGCCCCTGGCTGGTGACAACGGATGAGCTGTCTACCGATCGCGTCTTAAGCCTGGTTACCCGTTTGAATGGCGAGGAAATGCAAAGAACCACGACAGACATGCTGACGTTTTCCATTCCTACCCTGATCAGTTTTATTTCCACCTTTACCGCTTTGGAACCCGGTGACGTGATTGTAACCGGTACGCCCGGAGGTGTCGGTTTGCGTCGCAATCCCCAAGTCTGGATGAAAGAGGGCGATGTGGTTGAAGTGGAAGTTGAAGGTGTGGGTATTTTGAGAAATACCATTGTTAAAGAAACTCTGCGTAAATAGCATATGACAGGTTCTATTACGAATTTAGGAGCATATATGATGTCAAAAAACCTGGCAGAGAATACCGTAAAAAGCCAAAATGAATTTGCTCAAATCTCTGAGGAAACCCGTGCAGCCTTGATGAAAAGCAGTACGGCCAATTTGTCCAATGCCTTACTGAAGCGCGGTTTTCGCAATACATTGATGTTGGGTATCAATCCGCTCTCACCCGGGCAGCCCAAAATGATCGGGCCCGCCTTTACATTACGGTTTATTCCGTCACGTGAAGACATCGACACGATGGATGCTTATTCCCGCGATGACAATAAACATCGGGGGGTAATGGAAATCTGCCCGAAAGGCTCGGTGTTGGTTATTGATGCGTTTGGCAACACGCGCGCCTCGTCAATGGGTGACATGATGGCTTTGCGCCTGAAGACACGGGGTGTGGAAGGGGTGGTGACCGATGGCGGATTTCGTGACGTTCCGGCCTTCATTAAAATTGGATTGCCCGCGTTCCAGCAAAGAAGCGCAGCGCCTGCAACACCGTTAAGCATGCATCCGCTTGAGTGGAATGTGCCAATTGGTTGTGCCGGTGTCTGTGTTTATCCGGGTGACATTATCGTTGGTGACGGGGATGGAGTTGTGGTGATTCCCCGTTATCTGGTTGATGAGGTGGCCCATGAAGCAGCCGAGGCTGAAATGTACGAAGAGTTTGTTGCCTGGCACCTGGAGCGTGGCCGTTCATTGATTGGCTTGTTCCCTGCCAATGTTGCCAGTAAGGAAGAATATAACCGCTGGGTAAAAGAAGGGCGTCCGGCATTGGAGTTTTACTATGCATGAGCAAAATAAAGTACTTTGTGAAACCTTGGAGGTTTTGTTGAATACCCGGGACCTGGATCCTGAACAGTGGATTGATTATCCCGAGTATGGTTTCCGGCAGTATTTCTTATGGAAAAATCCAGACACCGGGGCCAGCATTGCCTTGCTGGAGTTCCAGAAAGACGGTCGTATTCCCGTTAAACATACGCATGCCTCGAATCAGTTCATGTATTGCCTTGAGGGTGATTATGAATATGTTGACGTTGGCTTGAGATTGAAGCCCGGTTCATTCTATATGAATCCAGTTGGGCATCCGCATGGTCCAACTATTGCACACGAACGTAGTGTGCTGATCGAAATTTATGATGGTCCTCACTATCATGAAAAACCTGTCTTTCATACTGATGAAACGATAGGTGATTTTCTTGCCAAGTCTTAATTAAAGACATTTAAGCAAACGAAGTAAAAAAATACCGTGTAAAACGGAGGGCTTTCTATTGCCTTCTGTTTTGCACAAAATCATTCAAGTGATTGATTTTATTCAAATTAAAAATATTATTATTTATTAAAAAAGGAAGATGGCATGGAGAAGAAGTTGGTGGCAGCAGGCTTGGCCTGTTGCCTGGCAGGTGGCATTGCACACGCAGAGCCGGAAAAAAAAGATAGTGTGCAAATTTATGGTTTGCTGGATATAGGTGTATCGTATATTTCAAATCAGGGAGATGACCGGCGTTTTAGGACGGATTCAGGTATTTACACACCTTCATTTATTGGATTTAAAGGCAGTGAGCATTTAAGTGATGGCACAAAAGTCATTTTTGATTTGCAAAGCCAGTTTAATATCCATGAAGGCAAAACCATTCCCGGACATGGTCTTTTTGGCCGTACCGCAATTGTAGGTTTGGATAGTGATCGATATGGCCGCCTGACATTAGGTAACCAATTCGATTTCATGTGGGATTCCCTGACCATTTCCAGGAATGCGGCGGGGCCCAGTGCCGGCGGTTTATATACGTTTAGACAAGGTCCTTTTGCAAAGTTGGGTATCCCCTTTAATGCAACAGGAGGGTCTGATTGGGACAGGACAGCCGGAGAACAAGTGCATAATTCTGTCAAGTATAGAACACCAGATTTTGGCGGTTTTACTGCAGGCGCACTATATGGCTTTGGCTCCGGGCCCAATAGGTCGACTAAAGACAGGACGCTCAGTTTTGGCCTGAATTATAAATCGGGGCCTTTTGGAATGGGGGCCGCCTATACGGATGTTAAATATGGAGTGGACGCAACCATGGCACCGGTACAAACCCCCGTGCGGACATGGGGTGTGGGTATGCACTATGAGTTTGAAAAAGTGACGGCGATTGCCTTGTTTACCAAAACCAGTAACCGTTCCAATAATGCTTCCGTTTATGCGGCCGAAATTGGCGGAAAATGGCAAATTGATCCCAAATGGGCATTAGGTGCCAGCTATAACTATATGAAAGGCAATGCACAACTGAATAAAAATCATGCGCATCAAATTAACTCGACGTTGTCGTATTCTTTGTCAAAACGCACGCTGGTTTATGTGCAGCAGATTTACCAAAGAACCAACAAGGATGCCAGAGCCAGCATCAATGGTTTATTTGGACCTGACGATGCTTCCTCCAGCAGAAACCAGTCTATTTCCCGGATTGGTATTCAGACGTTTTTTTGATAGGCGAAAACCCTTTTTCTTATTGAGAGGGCAGGTTTGACTTATCATGTCGTGACTAAATAAACATAAGGAGGACTCATGGAAAATCTTGATGTAATGGTTTTGCGTACCTTGCTTGAGTGGCGTCAACGGGACCAGAAAGCGGTCTTGGTGACGGTTGTCAGGACATGGGGTTCTTCACCTCGCCCAATCGGTTCTATCATGGCACTGTCAGAAAGTGGTGCCACCGTCGGTTCTGTCTCGGGAGGCTGTCTGGAAGATGACCTTATTCTCCGTTTTGGATCATCTTCAGGCATTCAGGATGGTCCTCCCGAGCTGATCAAATATGGGGTAACCGCCGACGAGGCACACCAGTTCGGATTGCCTTGTGGCGGAACCATCGAGCTTTTTCTGGAGTTTAACACCGATGTGAAAGCTTTGGCCGAGTTGGTGGCGGAACTGGATGCCGGAAACCTGATGAATCGGGTTGTCCGGCAGGAGGACGGTAACGTTGTGTTGTCGCGTGCACCGGCACCCACACCCTTGCGGCTTGAAGGCGGTTTTTTGTCAAGCTGTTTCGGTCCTGAATATCGTATGCTGATTATCGGTGGAGGGCAATTATCCGAGTATTTGGCCACCATGGCTTTGTTTTGCGGTTTTGATGTCACGGTGTGTGACCCACGTCTTAATGCAGATAAACAATGGTCCATACCACGGGCCAAGTTAACCACTCTGATGCCTGATGACGCCGTGGATGCGTTCAGGCCAGATGCCCGTACCTGCATTGTTGCGCTAACGCATGATCCGAAACTGGATGATCTGGCCTTATTGCAGGCTTTGGAAACAGATGCTTTTTATGTGGGTGCTATCGGGTCACGTAAAAACAGTCGTGCCCGAAAAGAAAGAATGATCAGGCATTTTGACCAGACCGAGGCATCACTGGCACGTTTGCGCGGACCAATTGGCGTCTATATTGGCAGCAAGACACCATCAGAAATTGCCGTCAGTGTGATGGCCGAAATCCTGGCCGTGAAAAATGCGGTCAATTTGCCACCGTCTTCTGATGTTGCTTATGCCAAAAACATTGATGTTGAAAAAGTATTTTAGCCCGGGGCAGACATATGGAGAAACCTCAAAAAATAGCGGCCATTATTCTGGCTGGCGGTAAATCCATTCGTTTTGGCACAGATAAACGTCTGTTTGATGTGAATGGTGTGCCTATGTTTCTTCATACGGCAAAAAAAATCCAGCGTATTCTGGGCTCTGATGTCTGGGTGGTGCTTAGCAACCATTCCCGGCAACATATCGACTGCTTAAAGCGGGAAGGCATCTCTTTTCTGGAAATGCCGTTTTCGTCCTCTGGCATGGGTGACTCGCTTTCCTATGCGGTCTCCCATCTTGAACAATATGCCGGCTGGCTCATCAGTCCGGCAGATTTGCCACTTATCCAGGTATCAACCCTGCACAGTATGGTGGCTTCTGCGACTCATGCAAAATTGGCGGCCCCTTATTATCAGGGGCAACAGGGACATCCTGTCTGGTTTGCCAAGACGTTTTTTAACGATCTTGTCAGTTTGGGAGGCGACAGGGGCGCCAGGAAGATCCTGCAGGACAATACCAATGACCTAACCCGGGTTCCTGTTGATGATCAGGGGTGCGTGATGGATTTTGATACACCTGAGTCGATTGAGAAAAACAGGAAACATTTATTTCTGTCTTGAACTTTCAGTCTTGATTTTAAAAAAAACAATATAACTTTAAAGTAATGTGGTGTGCTATTTTATTTCATTTGAATATTTTATGGTATCAATTTAAGATGAAATGGTGATGTGTGTTTTATTTGTAAGATATTGATTCAAATATATTTTTCATATAAAAAATCGCTTTTTTCCATTATAAGAATTTAATTGATATTTAAAGGAGTTTATTCAGATGAATAAAAAAATTGCCATTGTGGGTGCGGGTGTCGGTGGGCTTCATCTTGGTTTATATCTGCGTCAACATGATGTGAACGTCACCATTTATACCGATCGTAAACCGGAAGAATATGCCGGTTTGCGATTGCTTAATACAGTCACCCATCATGCAATTACCGTTGCACGTGAAAAGGAGCTGGGCGTGAACCATTGGTGCGACGAAACATATGGCTATCCAGGCCAGACCTATTATTTTGGTGGGGAAAAACCTTTGCATTTTCGTGGTGATTTGGGTTCTCCCAGCCGGGCGGTTGACTACAGAATTTATTTGCCCCAGCTAATGAATGATTTCCTTGAACGAGGAGGCAAGATTCAATACAAAGACATTCAGGCGGCAGACCTGGCCGGATTGGCCAAAAGCGTGGATCTGGTGGTGGTGTGCGTGGGTAAGGGAACATTAAGGGATGTGTTTGCACGCAATGAAAAACTCAGTCCGCATTCAGCGCCTCAACGCATAATTTGTGCCGGTATTTATACAGGGATTGCCGATGAGGAACACCGTAACGTGACCTTGTCCAACTCTCCTGGAAATGGTGAGATTATTGATTTGCCTACCGTGACCTTCCAGGGCGCGGGTCATGCATTGCTAACCCTGAACATACCTGGCGGTGACACAGAGGAATGGGCGCATTTGAATTATGATGAAAACCCCCGTCGTTTCCTTGATGCCATGTTGAAAAAGCTGGAGAAGTATCACCCAACCATTAGCGCACGCATTGATCCGGCCAAGTTCGATCTGGCTAATGGTTCCCGTGATTTATTGCAAGGGGGAGTTATACCCGTGGTTCGTGAAGGCTATATTGGCCTTGGTGATGATAAATTTGCCATTGCGCTGGGCGATGCGCATGCCACGGTGGATCCCTTGATGGGGCAGGGGGCCAATATGGCTTCTTATAGTGCCTTCGTGTTGGGTGAGGAAATTGTCAAGCAGTCGGTCATTGACGAGCGTTTCTGCCAGATCGTGGATGATAAACGCAGGGATCGCGTTGAGTGTGCCACCCATTGGACCAATTTGTTCCTGAAACCGCCCCGCCAGGAAACCATGCAGGCGGTTGCGCAAATGAGTGAGAACCGGGACATGTGTGATGAATTCACCAAAGCCTTCAATCGTCCCGAAGAGCAATGGAACCGTTTTGCAACTGGTGCCCGTACGCAACGATGGATCAATTCCTGGATGAATTAACAGCTCAAATCCAGGCATGAAAAATAAACCTGTTTTAATTAACAGGTCAGATTACTGATAAACCCCCTGTTTTTTGAGTAGCGGGGTTTATTTTTTATTGTCCATTTTATTTCATCCGGAAAATGGACAAGGTTTAATCTTTTGTCAGTTTTTCCCATTCCTCCATGCTCATGGCCAGCCTGAACCCCACGTTGGCCGAGCTGCTGTACGGGTCTTGTCCCTGTCTTGCGCTAACACGGTATCCTTCGCAATATGTTTCACTGCATAAAAAGGAACCGCCACGGATAACCCGGGTGGGCGCATCCGGCCTGACCCTGCTTGGGTCCAAGGAAGCCTCTGGTCCTTGGGGATTATGATTTGACGGGTTTTTGGCCTGTATCACAAAGGAATCGGGACGATACCAGTCGGCGACCCATTGCCAGGCATTGCCGGCCATGTCATACAGCTTGTAATCGTTGGCCTCAAAACTTTTAACGGGCAATGTGCCTGGTAAAACCTTGGCTGACTGCACAGGAAAGGCTGAACTGGCTTCATCCCAGGTGTGGGCCATTGCCTTATTGTCAGGCTTGAGGATATCTCCCCAGGCATATGTGGCCTGATCCAGTCCGCCTCGGGCGGCATATTCCCATTCCGCCTCTGTCGGTAATCGTTTTTTGGCCCATTTGGCATAGTTGATGGCATCTTCATACGAAACCTGTACAACAGGATGGTTTCCCTTGTCTTTGATATTTGAACCCGGTCCGTTGGGTTGCCGCCAGTTTGCACCAGGGGCATATCGCCACCATTGAGAGTAATCAGCCAGTGATACCGGTTTTTCGGTTGAAATAAAAACCAGGCCTCCGGGAACTAAAACGGAATCATTCGGACGAGGGGTGCCTTCAGGCAATTGGACGCTGATGGTTTCCCAGTCCGGTTTTTTTTCTGCCGTCGTGATGTAACCCGTTTCGGCAACAAACTTCTCAAAATCATCATTGGTGACATGATGCTGGTCTATCCAGAATCCATCCAGGGATACCAGATGGGCAGGACGTTCATTGGGTTGTGACTTGTCACTGTCACTGCCCATCAGAAACTGTCCACTGTCAATCCAAACCATTCCACGAGGACCATTCACTCCATCTCCGATTTGCACGTGTTTGGGCGTAGCCTGAGCCGTTTGACAGAAATGACTGCCTGCACTGATCAGCAAGGTTAGGACAAGCATGGATGTGCCGGGTAAATATTTTCGTTTCATGACGGGTATCCCTGATGATTACTGTTTAGTCTTTAATGATGATTTGTGTTGGCAGGCCTTTTCTCCAATCAAAATAATTGAAAAGACCTTGGGCCAGGAACTCGGAATCCCAGTTAAGAACGTTATGTTCTTTGGCCCAAACCTCATACTTTTTCACCATTTCCTCAACAATTTCAGGATGCTGACTGGCCAGGTCACGGGTTTCCGTGCGGTCATTATCCATATCAAAAAGTTGCCAGCGCTCTTCACCAAAAGGTTTGGGCAACCAGCTTAACTTCCATTTGCCCATACGATAAACCTTATTGTTGAACAGCTCTTCGCCACGCTCAAAGTTGTCAGGTCGGGCAGAGTCGGCTTTTCCTTGCAGGACATTGGCAAAGGACACCCCTTTTAATGGGGCCAGCGGGATGCCATTACGTGTTTCGCTACGCTCGGCGTTGGCCAGTTCCAGAATGGTGGGGTAAATATCTTCAACGCCCAGAAAAGCGTCATTAATGGAGCCGGGCTTGCTGACGGCAGGGCCTTTGACAATCATGGGTGATAATGTGCCGCCTTCGGTCATGAAGAATTTGAACAGCTTGAACGGTGCCGAGCTGGCTGCTGCCCATCCAGGCCCTACGCCGGCATAGGATTTGGGGGCACCGAGGTTTTCGTAAGACGTATCAAACTCCTGTGCAATCCATTTTCCGTCCGCATTGCCTGGATAGAAATCCATGTAGGAAGGAGAGGGGCCATTATCATGGAAATAAAAGATCATTGTGCTGTCATAGGCTCCTGATTTTTTCAGTTCGGCAACCACTTTGCCAATATTCATATCAATATTGTCAACCATGGCGGCATACACTTCCATCAGACGTTCTTGATATTTCTTTTCATCGGGGCTGAGCTCATCCCAGCGTTTTTGCATCGGGGCAGCCGGAGACATCACGCTGGTTTTGGGTACAATTCCCAGACGCTTCATGTTCTCAAACAGTTCTTCACGGTGCTTTTCATAACCGGCACTGAATTTTCCTTCATACTTTTTGATGAAATCGGCAGGCGCATGCAAGGGGTCGTGAGCGGCCTGGAAAGAAAGGAAACCGAAGAATGGCTTATCCAGCTTCTCGGCTTCCTGTATGTAAGAAATGAATTTATTGGTGTAAAGATCGGATGAGTACTCGCCGGTATCCCTGGGAATGATTTTGCCGTTTTCGGAGAATTTGTTTTTAGGATGAATGGCAACCAGACTGGAGTCATCCCAGTGGCTTCCACCAGCACTAATCAGGATATAGGATTTATCAAACCCCCTTGCTTCAGGCAGCTGTTCCGGTTTGGCGCCCAAGTGCCATTTGCCGGTGATGAAAGTGAAGTAACCATTTTCCTTCAGGGCTTCGGCAATCGTATTGGTTTTTTCGTTCAGGGAGCCAATATAGCTTCCGGGATAGTTGTCCATTTCAGGGGTGCGGTATTCACCCATGGCACCCATTCCCGCCAAGTGGTTATCAACCCCGGTCATTAACTGGGCGCGTGTGGGTGAGCAGGTTGGATGCACGTGATAATTGGTAAAACGCATCCCTTCGGCCGCCAGTTTATTCAGTTCGGGCGTTTGAATAACGGTTTGACCAAAGGGTTCTATATCATTGAAACCGATATCATCGCCAAGAATGACAATGATGTTGGGTGGTTTGGGCTGGTCAGTTTGGGCAACCGCAATCTGGGCCAGCGATAATGAGGCTATGGCCGTAAACAAGAGTTTCTTGATTGACATTGTAGTGATGTCTCCTTTCAAACAGATATTTTTGATATTTTTTGTACGTACTAAAATTTTTATACGTGATAACAGAATAATTTATATCTTAAGCTTCAATTAAAATGACAAATGCTTCTTACTGAAGTATGCTGATCTTAGTAAGAATCATTCTTTTGTGTCAATTGAAAAAGAAGTAATAAAACTATGCCTTTTTGGTTATGGGCTTAGTAGCAAATTGGAAATAAATTTTATGCGTTTATTTGTTCTCGAGCGGGGGAAAGGTAACGGGTATGGTGTATAACTTAATAAAAATTGGCGGTACCACAGAATGTTGGATGAAAAAGGAACAGGCGAATGTATTACGGTGAACGGTTTAACAGTATTTCCCACCTGGCAGGGGCAGGGCTGGCGGTAGTAGGTGCAGTATTGCTTATTGTGCTTGGCGCACAGGCAGGCGATCCCTGGAAGATTGTCGGTTTCAGCATTTATGGGGCCATGCTGCTTTTTTTATACCTGGCGTCCACGCTTTATCACAGCCTGCGCGGCAGGGCCAAGCGGATCTGGTGCAAGTTTGACCATTGTTCCATTTATCTTTTGATTGCCGGCAGCTATACGCCCTTTGCCCTGGTCAGCCTGCGGGGTGCCTGGGGATGGACGTTGTTTGGAGTGGTATGGGGGCTGGCCGTGCTGGGCATTGTCCAGGAAATCTGGCTGGCGCGCGGCAAACGGGTGTTTTCAATGCTGCTTTACGTGTTAATGGGTTGGCTGGCAATTATCGCGCTATTCCCGCTAATGGAGGCATTGGGCCGGGACGGCTTTTTATGGCTGCTGGCCGGTGGTGTGGCTTATACGGCGGGTATTTTATTCTATGCCAACGACAGTCGCTGGCGTCATGCGCATGGTATTTGGCATTTGTTTGTGCTGGCGGGCAGCGGTATTCATTATGTTACCATGTTGCGGTATGTGGCCTGAATTTGTTCGTATTTGAATGGGGTAGTGAATGGCGTGATGCGGCCCCAGGGTGCCAGGGCTATGTTCGGTGAACCTCGTTCCCATGCTCCTGCGTGGGAATGCATATCAGTACCGATATCCAGTTCAAACATTGACCAAAGTGTATGCTGTTCCCACGCGGGAGCATGGAAACAAGTAACGAGTAAGAGCCTTCTACCTTTGTGAGGTGGGAGGCTCTACAGGATAAAGCTATTCGGGTTACCGTATGGCCAAACCAGAAGGTCTAATCAATTGCTGGAATTCAGGTGCGGTTACTGCTTTATTAACTAATTGTTGTACTGCCGGGGCAAATGCTTCTGCTACATCGCGGCATGCGTAATCGGCAAAGAAGCTGGCACTAAATGGATATTTGATATTTGCATCATATCCTTCGGGTAGTGAATTAGAAGCTAGGTGCATACCAATAGCCCAATTGGCGGCACCAGCTGAGCTAAATCCTAATTCGGTAATTTGTGCCTTAATGCGGTTTTTTGACTCGGGCGCATACAAACCGCTTGAATATAATTCGGATTTTAAGGCTTCTTCAATATATTGGGGGGCTGTTTTACCCGGGGCAGGGTTTACAGGACCAGCTGCCCTGCAGGTTAAATTGGGGCTAAGGTCTTCTTTCGTAAACTTACCCTAAAAAGGCACAAGCCAAAACCAGAGATTTCTGCCATTATCATCTTTGATGGAGGAAATCATGAAGCGATCTAAATTTACAGAAACTCAGATTGTGGCTATTTTGAAATTGGCTGAGCAAGGCATGAAAGTGACCGATATTTGTCGCGAGCATGGCATCAGCAACGCGACTTATTACCAGTGGAAAAGCAAGTACGGTGGTTTGGAGGCGTCGGATTTGAAACGATTGCGGGACATCGAGGTGGAAAATGCCCGTCTAAAGAAAATGTACGCAGAATTGGCTTTGGAGAACGCAGCGATCAAAGATTTGCTGGGAAAGCTCTGACGCCGGAGCGACGACGTGAAGCGGCCTTGCACTTGGTTCAGCGGGGCTCGCTGTCCATTGCCAAGGCGTGTCGTCTGACACGCCTGTCTCGTCGCAGTTGGTACCGGCCTGACCCCAGTCAGCATCGTCTTGAACGTGATCAACCTAT
>NZ_JAAVNG010000002.1:0-21839 GCF_012923605.1 Advenella sp. EE-W14
CTCCAAAGCCAATTCTGCGTACATTTTCTTTAGACGGGCATTTTCCACCTCGATGTCCCGCAATCGTTTCAAATCCGACGCCTCCAAACCACCGTACTTGCTTTTCCACTGGTAATAAGTCGCGTTGCTGATGCCATGCTCGCGACAAATATCGGTCACTTTCATGCCTTGCTCAGCCAATTTCAAAATAGCCACAATCTGAGTTTCTGTAAATTTAGATCGCTTCATGATTTCCTCCATCAAAGATGATAATGGCAGAAATCTCTGGTTTTGGCTTGTGCCTTTTTAGGGTAAGTTTACGAAATTAGTTTTTTATAGATCCATAATTTTTAAATTTATTATTAATACGACCGTAATTAGTGATAGTAATCATATTTTTTCTTTAGATGTTTTCTAAAAATAAATATTACAGTATTTGTAATTTAATTGTAAATTGTTTTTTATGGCAATTTTTGTATGGTGTTATATAGGGTTATATAGGGTTGTATAGGGTTGTATAGGGTTGTATAGGGTTGTATAGGGTTGTATAGGGTTGTATGTTGTTTTTATACTCTCTCTTTATTAATTTAAGAAATCGATATATTATATGAATCTTATTTTTTAAGTTGGCATATTATTAATAATCAGGAGAGTAATTATGGCATTAAATAATGAGTAAGTTAAAAGTTTGGATATCTCTATAAAAAAATATAATTTCCCGGCTGTTTATTTTGATTTTGATAGTAAGCAAGAAATTCGTGCTGCTGATATGCCTGAGCTTGAAACTTATATTCAGGGTTCACTAACTTCTGAAAGAGAACAAGACGTTAAAAATGGCTTGGCAAATGTTTTGTATTGGGGGTACGGTCAGATGGGAATTAGAAATACTCGTGTACAGCGTTTTTTTGAAGGCATTAGTAGTTCTCATATAAATTTATTTCAAAACCTGATCGAAAATAATGACAATTTAACTTTAAGGGAGATAAAAAATATTCATATGCCCCAGTATTCTGGTATTTCTTTTATTTCAAAAATATTAACTTTTCTGAATCCGGTTAATTATTGTGTTTTAGATAAACAAATACTAAAAATAAAAAATGGCTGTGAACATAGGGCCTTAAGTAATATACGAATACCTAATAGAGGTACACAAATTATTGTTACAGCTCATAATGAAGGCGTTTATAATGCGTGGAGAGCCGAATGTAAAAATATTTCTGAAAAATATTTTGATGGAAAATATCGTGCTGTAGATATAGAGCGAGGGTTTTTTAATTTTGTACAGAAAAATGATGTGTCATGGGCACAAAAAATTTATGCTGGTTTTTAACGTTTTACCTTGTTCTAACGCTTTGAGCTGATGTAATGACCCACTGATAAATTGTTTGTTATATGATGAGTATGCCTTTTTCCTCTCAGTACCCAGTCAAGCCGCATATGCCTTCAGCTACAATAATCTTTATGATCAAAAACATATGCAATGGCAAGCGCAAGTGAAAAAATGATAAAGGGTTTAGGGGTATGAACGCAAATCATCCGTTGTTATTGGAAATACAAAAGGGGGAAAGCACGACCCTTGAGTTTAAAAAGCAATTGCCCAAAGGCCAGCAAGTGGCAAAAACATTAATTGCTTTTGCTAATACCAGCGGGGGTAAGCTGGTGATTGGTGTAGATGACCGGCACCAGTTAAGCGGCGTTCAAGGTGATATTTTTGAACTGCAAGATCAAATCACTTCAATGGTTCATACGCTGTGCATGCCCAGCATTTTGCCTTCTATTTATATTGAAAATATTGCCGGCGTAGAGCTTTTGGTGATAGAGGTCAGCCGTGGGCCATTATTGCCTTATTATCTGAAATCACAAGGTCGGGAGCAGGGTGTTTATATTCGTTTAGGGGCAAGTAATCGGGTGGCTTCGCCCGAGTATGTGCGGCAGCTGGAATTACAACGTTTAAACCAGACCTTTGATGAACAGCCCAACCTGCAATATGGCTTGGCAGATATCAGTTTAGAGCCATTGCAACAGGCTTTTTCCAGGGAAGGCAAAGCGCTTTCTTTGGAAAAAATGAGGAATCTTAAACTGGTGATTCGCCAAAACGGGCAAGATTATCCCAGTCATGGTTTATTGATTCTACTGGGCATTTATGAGCAGGTGGAAATCAAGTGCAGCCGTTTTAAAGGCACAACCATGACGGTGTTTCTGGACAAGAAAGAGTATCGTGGTGATGTGTTTAATCAGTTGGAGCAGATTGAACAGTTCATTAAAAACCACCTGCATTTACATGCTGAAATAACGGGTTTGCAGCGTACGGAAAATTATGAAATTCCCATTGCCGCCATTCGTGAAGCCTTGGTAAATGCGGTGTTGCATCGTGACTATAGCAATGCCGGGCGTGATATTAAGGTAGGTATATATGATGATATTCTGAATATTGTTTCCCCGGGCGGTTTGCCACATGGCTTAACCGAAGAGGATTTGCTCAAAGGGCGTTCTGAAATCCGTAATCGTGTTATTGCCAGGGTTTTTAAAGAGCTTGGCTATATCGAGCAATGGGGAAGCGGTATCCTGCGTATTAAAGATTTGTGTTTGCAGGCAGGTAATGCAGAACCAAAATTGAGTGTACAGGGAGATTTTGTGGATTGGGTGTTTTATCGTGTGTCGTATGAGGGGTTAGGTGGCTCAATAGGTGGCTCAATAGGTGGCTCAATAGGTGGCTCAATAGGTGGCTCAATCAATGATAAGGTTTTAGATGAAAAAGCAGGAGATTCAATAGAGGATTCAATTGCCGTTAATGATTTAACTAGTCGTCAACGGGAAATTTTGGTTTGCATCCAAAACAATTCCAGGGTTTCTTATCGTGCGATGGCAGAGCAGATAGGTATTAATGAGTCAGCCATCAAGAAGCATTTGAATAATTTAAAGGCGGCTGGTTGGCTTGAGCGTGTGGGTGGAACCCGTGGCTATTGGGTAATTAAGAAAAAACTGGGTTGAAAATGGGTGGATTATTGTTTAAGTTAGGGATTGATTTGAGAACCACCCCGTCGCTGCGCGCCACCCCTCCACAGAGGGGAATTGTTTGAGGCTTCGCTGGGTGGGTTGGTTGGGCTAGGACCACCCCGGCGCTATGCGTCACCCCTCCACAGGAGGGGAATTTATTGTGACTTCGCTGACGGGGTGGTCTACCCCACTGTAATCAATTCCACCCCCTCCGTCACCTGATCACCCACGGCATAAAACACTTCCTCCACCTTGCCGTCCTCGGGGGCGGTGATGGTGTGTTCCATTTTCATGGCTTCCATAACCAGCAGGGCCTGGCCTTTGGTGACGGTATCGCCGGCCTGCACCAGCAAGGAAATAATCTTGCCGGGCATGGGGGCGGTCAGGCCGCCGCCGTGGGCGTCGCTGTCGTCGGCGGCGTGTTGAAGTTCATCGGGTTTGCCAATAATGGTCACGGTACCATTTTCAAAAACATGGGCCTGTTCACCTTGCATGACAACGGTCGCCTGGTGGTTGGAGCCGTTCAGGCTTAAACGACAGTGGCAGGTTTGGTCGGGGGTGATTTGCACCTGCCATTCAAAATCATAGCCAATGTCGTTATCCAGTAATTGCCATCCACTGGCGGTTTTTTCCAGGGTAACAAGGCGGGCTTCATCGTTGTCAATGACCCGGATATGCTGGGTGTAGTGGCCACTTAAACGCCAGCCATCGGTGGCTGACCAGGGATCGGCTTTGTTGGCATAGCGGTTGGTGGTGCTGCCGGTTTGTCCTTGTCGGGCCATGATGGCAGCGGTCAGGCTGGCCAGGGTAAATATACTGGCCTGCTTGGGGGCGGGCAGCAGCTGTTCGCTGTGCTTTTCAATTAAACCGGTATCCAGGTCGGCGGATGCAAAGGCACTGTTTTGCATCAGGCGGCCCAAAAAGGCCACGTTGGTATTCACCCCCACCACCCGGGTTTGCGCCAGTGCCTGTTGCATGCGGGCAATGGCCTGTTCGCGGCTGTCGGCCCATACAATCAGCTTGGCAATCATGGGGTCGTAAAAAGGGGAAATGGTATCGCCCTGGCGTACGCCGCCATCCACCCGAACCTCGCCCAGTTCAAATTTGACATGCTCGGGCAGTGTCAGGTTGCTTAGGGTACCAATCGAGGGCAGGAAGCCTTTTTCGGGGTTTTCTGCATAAATACGGGCCTCGATGGCATGGCCTTCAATAAACAAGTCATCCTGTTCGGCCGGCAGGGGTTCACCGGCAGCCACGCGCAGTTGCCATTCCACCAGGTCGGTGCCGGTAATCATTTCAGTCACGGGGTGCTCCACCTGCAGGCGGGTATTCATTTCCATGAAGTAGAAACGGCCATCGGGTTCGGCAATGAATTCCACCGTGCCGGCACCTACGTAGCCCACGGCTTTGGCGGCGGCCACGGCGGCTTCGCCCATTTCACGGCGACGTTCTTCGGTCATGCCGGGGGCCGGGGCTTCCTCAATGACTTTCTGGTGGCGGCGCTGCACCGAGCAATCGCGCTCAAACAGGTGAAGGGTATTGCCATGGCTGTCGGCAAAAACCTGGATTTCAATATGGCGCGGTTTGGTCAGGTAGCGTTCCACCAGGACTTTATCATCACCAAAACTGCTAATGGCTTCGCGCTTGCAAGAGCTTAGGGCTTCGGGAAATTCCTGCGAAGACTTAACGATCCGCATGCCCTTGCCACCTCCGCCGGCACTGGCTTTGATGAGTACCGGGTAGCCAATCTGGTCGGCCTGCAGGTGCAGGAACTCCATGTCCTGGTTGTCGCCATGGTAACCGGGTACCAGTGGTACACCGGCGGTTTCCATTAAGGCTTTGGCGGCGGATTTGCTGCCCATGGCGGCAATGGCGCTGGCGGGAGGGCCAATGAAGACAATGCCGGCCTTGGCGCAGGCCTGGGCAAAGTTTTCGTTTTCAGATAAAAAACCGTAGCCGGGGTGGATGGCCTGGGCCCCGGTTTGCCGGGCGGCCTGCAAAATGACATCGGCCCGCAGGTAGCTGTCACGGGGTTCGGATCCGCCAATGTAAACCGATTCATCGCAGGCGGCCACGTGGGCGGCCTGGGCATCGGCATCGGAATAAACGGCAACGGTCTGGATGCCCATGCGACGGGCGGTGGCGGCAACGCGGCAGGCAATTTCACCACGGTTGGCAATAAGTATTTTTTTAAACATGTGACGGGCTCCTGTTAAATGCGGAACACGCCAAATCGCGTGTCTTCAATCGGGGCGTTCAGGGCGGCGGAAAGGCTAAGTGCCAGGACACGACGGGTGTCTTCGGGCTTGATGATGCCATCGTCCCACAGGCGGGCGGTGGCATAGTAAGGGTGGCCTTCTTTTTCATACTGGTCGCGAATGGGGGCCTTGAAGGCTTCTTCCTCTTCGGCAGACCAGGTGCCGCCTTTGGCTTCGATGCCATCACGTTTAACGGTAGACAGCACGCTGGCGGCCTGTTCGCCACCCATGACCGAAATGCGCGCATTGGGCCACATGTACAGCATACGGGGGCCAAAGGCGCGACCGCACATGCCGTAGTTGCCAGCACCAAAGGAACCGCCAATAATCACGGTGACCTTGGGGACAGCCGCGGTTGACACAGCGGTTACCATTTTGGCGCCATGGCGGGCAATGCCTTCGTTTTCGTATTTGCGGCCTACCATGAAGCCGGTAATGTTCTGCAGGAAAACCAGCGGGATTTTGCGCTGGCAGCACAGTTCAATAAAGTGGGTGCCTTTTTGGGCGGCTTCGGAAAACAGGATGCCATTGTTGGCAATGATGCCCACCGGCATGCCATGGATATGGGCAAAGCCGGTAACCAGTGTGGTGCCGAAGCGGGCCTTGAATTCGTCAAATTCAGAGCCATCGGTAATACGGGCAATGACTTCACGCACGTCGTAAGGCTTGCGGGTATCGGCCGGAATAATGCCGTTGAGCTCTTGCGGGTCGTAAACGGGCGGACGGCTGGGAATGATATGCAGCTGCTGCGGTTTCTTGCGGTTCAGGCGTGCCACGGCCTGGCGTGCCAGTTGCAGGGCATGCATGTCATTGTTGGCCAGGTGGTCGGCCACGCCCGAAAGGCGGGTGTGTACATCGCCACCGCCCAGGTCTTCGGCCGTGACCACTTCACCGGTGGCGGCCTTGACCAGTGGCGGGCCGGCCAGGAAAATGGTGCCCTGGTTCTTGACGATGATGGACTCATCGCTCATGGCGGGGACATAGGCACCGCCCGCGGTACATGAGCCCATGACCACGGCAATTTGCGCAATGCCCAGTGATGACATGACAGCCTGGTTGTAGAAGATTCGCCCAAAGTGGTCGCGGTCGGGGAAGACCTCGTCCTGGCGGGGCAGGTTGGCGCCGCCAGAGTCAACCAGATAAATGCAGGGCAGGTGGTTTTGCAGGGCAATTTCCTGTGCCCGCAGGTGCTTCTTGACCGTGATGGGGTAGTAGGTGCCGCCTTTCACGGTAGCATCGTTGCAAACAATCATGCATTCAATGCCATTGACACGTCCAACGCCTGTAATAATGCCGCCACCGGGGGCTTCGTTGTTGTACAGGTTGTGTCCGGCCAGTGGTGACAGTTCCAGAAAAGGGGTCCCGGGGTCGAGCAGGCGCTCCACCCGTTCGCGAGGCAGCAGTTTGCCACGCGCAACATGTTTGGCACGCGCCGCTTCACTGCCGCCCAGTGCCGTGTTTTCCAGCAGTTGTTTCAGGTCATCAACCTGTTGCTGCATGAATTGTGCATTGTCAATGAAGGATTGTGCACGGGTATTGATTTTTGATGTGATAACTGGCATGTAGGTATGTCTCCTGTCCCTGCCTTTGTTACCTTCCCTGTTTTGGCAGGGAAGGTATGGAGGTTTTGCAAAATGCAAATTGCTTTTTTATTAAGGCTTTTGTTTTTTGTTAATGCTTAAAGCAGTTCAATGGCGACGGCAACGGCTTCGCCACCACCAATACACAGTGTGGCAATACCACGCTTGCCGCCTGTTTTACGCAGTGCACCGATCAGGGTGGTAATAATACGGGCACCTGATGCGCCAATGGGGTGACCCAGGGCGGTTGCGCCACCGTGAATGTTGACTTTGGCGTGATCCAGATTGAGCTCTTTCATGGCAGCCATGGTAACAACCGCAAAGGCTTCGTTAATTTCATACAGATCCACGTCGTCTTTGGTCCAGCCGACTTTTTTCAGCAATTTCTCAATGGCACCAACGGGGGCGGTGGTAAACCATTCCGGTTCTTGGGAGTGCTGGGCCTGACCAACGATTTTTGCCAGGGGTTTTACACCCAGCTCCTCAGCGGTAGAGGTGCGCATCAGCACCATGGCTGCTGCACCGTCAGAGATGGAAGATGAGTTGGCGGCGGTGACGCTACCGTCTTTCTTGAAGGCGGGGCGCAGTGTCGGGATTTTTTCCGGCTTGGCTTTACCGGGCGCCTCGTCAATGCTGACAACCGTGTTACCACGACGGTCTTCAATGGTGACCGGGGCAATTTCCCATTCGAAGCTGCCATCTTCAACGGCCTGCTTGGCGCGACGCAGGGATTCAATCGAAAATGCATCCTGTTCTTCACGGCTGAAGCTGTATTTGTCGGCACATAGCTCGGCAAACACGCCCATGGCGGTACCGCGCTGGTAAGCGTCTTCCAGGCCGTCCATGGCCATGTGGTCGTAAACGGTAGAGTGACCGTAGCGGTAACCCTGGCGCCCCTTGAGCAACAGGTAAGGTGCATTACTCATGCTTTCCTGGCCACCGGCAACGGCAACGTCAATAGAGCCGGCTGCCAGCATGTCGTGGGCAAACATGGCGGCTTTCATGCCTGATCCGCATACTTTGTGAATGGTGGTGCAGGAAACGCTTTTGGGCAGACCGGCACCCAAAGCGGCCTGGCGTGCGGGCGCCTGGCCCTGGCCCGCCTGCAGCACGTTACCCATAATGACTTCCTGAACAGCCTCGGGCTTGATGCCGGCGCGCTCAACCGCGCTTTTAATGGCAACAGCACCCAGCTGGTTGGCGGCCAAGGGTGACAGGCTACCCATCATGCCGCCCATGGGGGTACGGGCAACGGAAACGATTACGATAGGATCAGACATTACAATTCCTTTTGGTTGGTAAGTTCAGGCCGACTGACATGCAGGCGACGCGAGAACGGATAAGGGAAAATATCCTCGATCTTGCCGGCGGCGACACGATCTTTGCGTGTTTGCCACCATTTATAATCGAGCAAATGCGGGTGGTGCTTCATGAAGGCGGCACGTACGCGTGGATTGCCCAGCAGGAAGCGTTCGAATTCTTCGGGAAAGACATCGTTGGGATGTATTGGATACCAGGGCTCACCTGACATCTCGGCCTCTTCGTTGGGGGCCGGCGGAATGGCACGGAAGTTCATTTCGCGCATGGGCTGGATTTCATCATAGTCATAGAAGACGATCCGGCCCAGGCGGGTTACACCAAAGTTCTTGAACAGCATATCGCCAGCAAAAATATTGGCCGCCGCCAGCTCGGCAATGGCGTCACCATAGCCTTTGATGGCATTGTCCAGGGCTTCATCATTGGCCTGACTCAGGAAGATGTTCAGTGGCGTCATGCGTCGTTCGATGTAGACGTGGCGAATCACGATACTGTCTTCGGTCTCTTCTATCAGACTGGGTACCTGGCTGCGCAATTCTTCGAGCAGTGCGGGTGAGCAGCGCTTGCGCGGCAGGGCTACCAGCGAGTATTCCCAGGTATCGGCCATGCGGCCAACCCGGTCATGCATCTTGACCATGTGATATTTTTTTCTCACGATTTCATGGGTCATGCCGTCTTTATTGATGCGGTCGCGGATGAGCTTGAAGACATACGGGTAAGAAGGCAGCGTGAACACCGTCATGACCATGCCCTTAATCCCGGGCGCGATGTCAAACTGGTCGTGCGAGTTGTTCAGGTGATACAGGAAGTCACGGTAAAAAAGGGTTTTGCCCTGTTTTTGCAGACCGATGGCGGTGTACAGTTCGGCTTTGGGTTTGCTGGGCAGCAGAGACGACAAAAACGCCACATAGGCCGAAGGCACTTCCATGTCGACCAGAAAGTAGGCGCGGGTAAAGCTGAACAGGGTACTGATGTCATCGGTGGTGCTTAAGAAAGCATCCAGTTCAATTTCGTTGGCGGGCGTGTGCAGTAGCGGGATGCCAAACGGGTAGACAATATTGTTATTAATGAAACGTCCCACAATATAGGCACCCTTGTTGCGAAAGAACAGGGTGTTCAGGACATGGATCTGGCAGTCGGGGGCAATGCGCTTGCCGCCGCTTTTGATTAATTTCTGGCGCAAGATGCCAATGGCTCTGCGGGCCACTTTTCGGGCATCGTAAGGCAGGTTCTTGAAGGGGGATGCCAGGCCGTAATCGGCCACCATTTTGATGATGGATTTTTCAATGCCGTCAATGTGTGGGTAATACACGCGGTAAGACTGATGTTCTGAGTCCAGGTATTCGGTGGCAATGGCCGGGCGCACGAACAGAAAAGCATTGTGAAAGTAATCACGGTGCAGGATCCGGCAGGTGACCGAGTTGAAAAACGTTTCAGCGCATTCGGGCTGCTGGTGGTTGGTCAGCAGGCGGACATATTCCTGTTTGATCGACTGCCAGTAGTTGATTTGTTCCGGCGTCAGGTCTCCGTGCTTTTCTTGTGGCATGCCCTGGGTCTTGTTGAGCATGTTATTGATCTGGTAGGTGCATTCGCGCACCCGGGTGTCATAGTATTCGATCCGCTCTTTGGAGACCCGCTGTATGCCGTGCCAGTCGTGTGATTCAAACAGGGACTTGGCACGCTGGGCCACATAGCGGAACAGGGAGTAATGCCGATCAAACCCTGCCAGGATTTTTTGCGCCACTTCTCCCGGAGGTGGAAGGGTTTTGTCCAGTTGTTGGATGAGTTGATGATCGGCGTTATAAGTCATGACATTATGTGACAAGTATTTAAAACCCTATTATTGCTTTATTTTGTTTCATTGAACAGTTCCCGACCAATGAGCATGCGACGGATTTCACTGGTGCCGGCACCAATTTCATAAAGCTTGGCATCCCGCCACATGCGGCCGGTGGGATATTCGTTAATGTAACCGTTACCGCCCAGGATTTGAATGCCTTCACCGGCCATCCAGGTGGCTTTTTCAGCGCAGTACAAAATAACGGCCGCGCAATCTTTGCGCACTTCGCGGACATGGCTGCTGCCCAGGCGATCCAGGTTTTTACCAACGGTGTAGCAAAAGGCGCGGCTGGCCTGCAGGGTAGTGTACATATCGGCCACTTTGCCCTGGATCAGCTGGAACTCACCAATAGACTGGCCAAACTGTTTGCGGTCATGCGTGTAAGGCACTACTATGTCCATGACACCCTGCATGATGCCCAGCGGGCCGCCGGCCAGCACGGCGCGTTCATAGTCCAGTCCGCTCATGAGGACCCTGACCCCGCCGTTCAGTTCACCCAGGATGTTTTCTTCGGGTACTTCACAGTTGTCAAACACCAGCTCACCGGTGTGGCTGCCCCGCATGCCCATTTTGTCCAGTTTTTGCGCCACTGAAAAACCCTTGAAGCCCTTTTCGATAATGAAAGCGGTAATGCCGCGCTGGTGGGCTTCCGGATCTGTTTTGGCATAGACAACCAGGGTATCGGCATCAGGGCCGTTGGTAATCCACATTTTGCTGCCGTTCAGGATGTATTTGTCGCCTTTTTTCTCGGCGCGCAGTTTCATGCTGACGACGTCGGAACCGGCGCCCGGCTCGCTCATGGCCAGGGCACCAATATGTTCTCCGCTAATGAGTTTGGGCAGGTATTTTTGTTTTTGCGCCTCGGTACCGTTGCGGTTAAGCTGGTTGACGCACAGGTTTGAATGGGCCCCATAGGAAAGGGCAATGGCGGCACTGGCACGGGACAGTTCTTCCATGGCAATCATGTGTGCCAGGTAACCCAGATTGGTGCCACCGTATTCTTCGCCAACAGTGAGGCCCAGCAGGCCCAGGTCGCCGAATTTTTTCCATAGGTCCATGGGAAACTGGTCGCTGCGGTCAACTTCCTGGGCACGGGGTGCAATTTCTGCCTGGGCAAAAGTACGCACGGCATCGCGCAGCATGTCCAGGTCTTCGCCCAAGTCGAAATTCAGTCCGGGTAAATTCATGATGTTTGTCTCCTGTGAGTTTTTTCTTTACATTATATCTATGAAATATAACAGAAATAAGATATTCCGTTTACGTTAACGTCAAGATTGGTTTTGCTCGTGTTTTTTTAGCAACCCAATGCAGTGTTCCTCCTGGTTGTGGATTTCCTGCAGGATGGCTTCAAGATCGCGTTTTTGGCTTTCAAGCTGCTCTTTGTGCCGGTTAAGCATGGCAATGTATTGTTTGAGCTGGGGGGCGGTGCTGCCGGGGCCATCATACATGTCAATCAGGCTGCTGATGTCGGCCAGCTGGAAACCCAGCCGCTTGCCACGCAGGGCCAGCTTCAGGCGCGTTTTGTCTTTTTGCGTATAAATGCGTTTTTGGCCTTCGCGCCTGGGGTTGATAATACCGTGGTCTTCATAAAATCGTAAAGTGCGCGGCGTTATATTGAATTCCTGCGCCAATTCCGATATGGACCATGTTCTTTGTGTCATAATTGATTCTAATACTTACAGTTTACGTAAACGTAAAGTATGATCCATGAATTAAATATAAAAGTCAATAAGGAGAAATAATGAATGTGAACGAAGCAAAGCTGATTTACCCCTTGGGTAACACACAGCCAGAGCCGGGGTTTGCAATCGAGGTGGCACCGGGAGTCAAATGGATACGCATGCCTTTGCCGTTTGCGCTGGACCATATCAATTTATGGTTGCTGGCCGATGAAGTCAACGGGCAAAAGGGCTGGACGATTGTGGATTGCGGCATTGCCAAAGACCCGGTCAAGGATTTGTGGGAAGAGGTATTCAGGAATGAACTGGATGGCCTGCCCGTGCTGAGGGTGGTGGTCACCCATATGCATCCCGACCACGTTGGCCTGGCGGGCTGGTTGTGCGAGAAGTTTGATGTGCCTCTGTATATGAGCATGACCGATTATTACGTTTCACGCATGTGGTCATCGCAACCGGTGGGTGGCGCGGGAACGGGGGGCGATGTGGCGGTACGGCATTTTTCACGCCATGGCCTGACAGACCCCGATTCCCAGGAAAAAATCCGTGCCCGGGCCACCTATTACCCAGGCCTGGTTTGTACCCCTCCCAACCGTTTTTGCCGCCTGATGGATGGCGATACCCTGCGGATTGGCAACAACGACTGGCAACTCATTTCAGGTTATGGGCATGCACCCGAGCATATGGCTTTGTACAGTCCTGTGCTGAAGGTTCTGATTTCGGGCGATATGGTCTTGCCACGCATTTCAACCAATGTGAGTGTGTTTGATCATGAGCCCGATGGCAATCCCCTGCCTTTGTATTTGAAATCATTGGATAAGTATCTGGCGCTTGATGAAGATACCCTGGTGTTGCCTTCGCATGGTCGCCCGTTCAAGGGCCTGCATGAGCGGATTCGCCAGCAGCACGAGCATCATGCCGAGCGTCTGGCCGAAGTGCTGGAATTATGCCAGCAGCCCATGAGTACCAAGGATGTGGTGCCGCATATGTTCAGGCGTGAGCTGGATTTGCACCAGCTAACCTTTGCCATGGGCGAGGCGCTGGCACATTTGCACGCCTTGTATTTTGACGGCAAGCTAAAGCGGGAAACCGGTAGCGATGGTGTTGTACGGTTTGTCGTTATTTAGTACTGAATGCCAGCCTGAGGGCCAGCCCTGCAAAGACCAGCGCGGTAAAACGGTTCAATACGATCTGTGCCCGGGCCGATCTTTTCAGGAGCTGGCCAAAATAACCTGAAAATATCACGATACTGCAGAACACCAGGAATGCGGACAAGATGAAAATTAAGCTCAGTAAAATCAGTTGAAATTTTACCGAGCCAATCGCAGGATTGGTGAACTGGGGCAGGAAGGCCAGAAAGAACAGACTGACCTTGGGGTTACTCATACTCATTAAAATGCCGCGTCGGTAAAACTGGCGGCCACTTAGGGCAGGTGCGCCAGGGGGATCTTCAGTGGAAGACACTGCCCCTACCGGTCCCGCCTTGAGGGCACCCCAGGCCAAATACAATAAATATGCGGCACCCAGCAGTTTGAGGATGGTAAATGCCGTGTTTGAGGCGGCAATTAACCCGGCAATGCCCACTGTCACAATAAAGGTATGAAACAGCAGGCCGGTACACAAGCCCAATACAATCAGGAATCCGGTGCGGTAACCGTGCAGGGCGCTTTGCAGCAGGACAAAAATATTGTCGGGGCCAGGGGAAATAGCCAACAGGACACACAGGCCAAAGTATACAAAGAGGGTTTCGGGTGTCATAAAATCGGGTAGGGCCGGTTAAACTAAATGGCATATTTTAACGGGACAGCCCCTATAATGGGGGGTAATATTTCACCCAAAATAAAGAATCTTTCCATGAACAAAAAACTTTCCCTGCTTACTCAGTTACAGCATCTTGGCACCGCGCCCTGTGATGAAACCACCCCGGTTGCGCCGGTAGGCCTGCCTTCCATCAGAACCAGCACGGTCCGGTTCAATACCATTGAAGACCTTGAGGCCACTTACCGCCGTAAAAGCAAGGGCGAGCGGCTGGTGACTTATGGTCGTATGGGGATGGAAACGCATGCCGCCCTGGAAGACATTTTTTGCCAGCTGGAAGGGGGTAAGCGCTGTTTCCTGGCATCGTCCGGCCTGGGGGCCATTACCATGTCGCTGCTGTCCCTGTTAAGTGCCGGCGACCATATGCTGGTGGCCGATTGCGTGTATGGGCCGGTGCGTCATCTGGCCAATACGGTGTTAAGCCGCATGAATATTGAATTTACTTATGTGTCTGCGCAATCCACGGATACCCTGCAGGCGCAGCTCAAGACCAATACCAGGGTTCTGTATGTTGAGTCGCCCGGTTCCTTGCTATTTGAAATGCTGGACATTCCTGCCCTGGCTGCATTTGCCAGACAGCATGGGCTTATTCTGGTGGTGGATAACACCTGGGGTTCGGGTTATGCCTGTCAACCGCTGGAACTGGGGGCCGATGTCAGTGTGATTGCCGGCACCAAGTATGTGGGCGGGCATTCCGACTTAATGCTGGGTGCGGTAGTGGCCAAAGACAAGGCACTTATCGAGCGGATAGACCTGAACCAATATGCCATGGGGTATTCAGTCAGTGCCGATGATGCCTGGCTGGCGATTCGGGGTGTGCGCACCTTGCCTGTCCGTATGGATCAACATGCCCGCAGTGCCTTGCAGGTATGCCGCTATTTTGATGACCTGCCAGAAACACGACGCATTTTTCATCCTGCTTTTGAGAAAGACCCCGGCCATGCCTTGTGGAAGCGTGATTGCACGGGCTCCAACGGTATGTTGTCTATTGAACTGGCACTTTCCGATCGCCAGATCCGCACTTTCGTGAATGCGCTGGAATTGTTCAGTATTGGTTATTCGTGGGGCGGCTTTGAAAGCCTGATTCAGTGGGTGGATCGTCCGACACTGGAAAACCATGCATACTGGAGTCGGGAAGATAACCAGATCATCCGCTTGCATATCGGGTTGGAAAGCGTCATAGACCTGGTTGATGACCTGGATCAGGCCTTGCAAAAAGCCAGGGCGGTTTGATGTAATGAAAACAGCACACCGTTTCTTGGGTGTGCTGTTTGCGCCCTGTCAAGGGTAATGCCCGGTTTTTGTCGGGTCATGGCACTGACTGATGCATGCTTATTGGTTGCCGGCCAGTACCTGGTCGAGTAGCGCCTGGGCTTCCAGCAGGCTGGATGCGTAGGTGCCGGTCATGCCGGGTGAAGTCAGATATTTGCCGCTAACGGCAATTGAAGGGGTGGCCTGTACCTGATACAGGTCGGACAGTTCTGTTGCACGCTTGGCTTTGGCGCCTACACCAAACGAATCGTAGGCGGCAATAAACTCGTCTTTATCGATACCCTGTTCGACAGCCCAACTAATGATCGCATCACGGTTGAACAGTTTTTTGCCTTCTTTGTGGATGGCATTAAATACTTTGGGGTGCAGGTCTGTTTTGTCCAGTGCCACCAATGAGTAATACAGGTGCTGCATGGGTTGCATGGAGGCGTTGAAGGCAACCGGCACGGGTATGAACGCCACGTTGTCTGGCAGTTTCTCTTTCCAGTCCTGGAACATGGGTTCCATTTCAGCGCAGTGCGAGCAGCTGTATGAAAAGAACTCAAGCACTTCGGTTTTATCGGGGGTATCGGAAGGCTGTGCAGTTTCAAGCGTGATGTATTTAATGCCGGATTGGGCCATGGCTGGAACAAAAGCGGCGGCACCCATAATGGCCAGGGCGGAAAACGTGTGTTTGAAAATTGTTTTAATCATCATTGTTTATTCGCATTAAAAAGTATTGATCAGGGGCTTGTTGCACTTATTGTTCTTGCTGAAGAACAATAAGCCGGATGTAGCGCAAAATACAGTAAAAACCGTAATAAGACCAGTTATAAAACAAAAAGTTCAGCTTGTGTGAGAATGGAAATGCGACGCAACAGATAATTGGCGCATAGTTTAGCGAACAATGGTTGAACTGATTTTTGCTTTGCTTAATTCGGTGCGCGAGCGGTTCAGCTCATCATCATTTTTGAATGGGCCAATCCGCACCCGGTTGATTTCCACATTGTTAACGGTAATTTTGGTAATTTCCGCGTTGTAGCCCATCAGGATCATGCGGGCCCTGATAGAGTCGGCCTCTTTGGCATTGCGAAAAGCACCTACCTGAAGATAGCGGCTGCCGGTAGCGGTGGGTTGGGCGGTATTAAGCGGAATGTCTTTGCCTTTGGAGGTCAGGGCAAGTTTTTGTTCAGTGGCAGGGCTGGCAGGCGCTGCCGTTTTGGTTTCGTTATTAGCCTTGACGGGTGCGCTGCCTGCCGGCAACTGATTGATTAATGAACCAATCTGGTCTTGTGACAGGCCCGATGGCGGTGTTTTCACGGGATCTGCCGAGGTTAACGGACGAAGAGGTGGCAGATTGCCCGTGCCCGAGGGGGCGTTTTGCGTGCTGGTGATGCGGCCATCATTGCTGAGCCAGGCGTTAGGGTCTGGCAAAGGCTGGTTGCCGGGCGATGTGCTGCCCACCGTTGACGATGAGGTGCCCGGCATTTTTATGCCCGATGAAGACGTATTGCCCGAATTGTCCCTGAAGGGTAGTGGTGTGCGGGTTAGCATGAAAGCGGCAATCGCGGCAATGGTAAGGCCAATAATAAGCCCGGTCAGGATTGACGAGAACGAACTGCTGCTGCTGTTGCTGCTGCTTCTGGACCTTGAGGATGAGGATCGGGTAGTACGTCTTTTGGCCATATTACATTTTTTCTGGAGCACTAACTCCAAGCAGGTTAAGGGCGTTTGCAATAACCTGACGGGTGCTGTCGGCCAGGCGCAAACGAGCCAGTTTAAGGGCCTGGTCTTCTACCATAATGCGTTCGGCGTTATACCATGAATGGAAATCGGCGGCACAGTCCAGTAACCAGAAAGCAATGTGGTGGGGCGCAAGCTCTTTTGCGGCCAACTGAATGACGTTGGGCAGCTCGGCCAGTCGACGCAGCAGGGTGATTTCACTGGGCGCTGTCAGCAGGGAAACATCCGCATCTTTAAGATACGCCAGCAGATCGGCCGAGTCACGTAAAATCTTGCAAATTCGTGCATGTGCGTATTGTACGTAATACACCGGGTTTTCTTCGCCCTTGGCCAGTGCCAGGTCAATGTCAAAAACGAACTCGGTATCGGCACGGCGCTGGATCAGGAAAAATCTCACAGCGTCCTGGCCCACCCATTCGATCAGGTCGCGCATGGTGACGTAACTGCCTGCCCGTTTGGAAATCTTGACTTCCTGACCGCCACGCATGACTTTGACCATTTTATGCAGGATATAGGCGGGGTAGTCTTTGGGGATACCCATGTTCAGGGCCTGCAGGCCGGCTCGCACGCGGGCTACCGTACCATGGTGATCGCTGCCCTGGATATTGACGGCATGGTTGAATCCACGCTGCCATTTGGTGACATGGTAGGCCACATCGGGTACAAAATAAGTATAGCCGCCATCGGACTTGCGCATGACGCGGTCCTTGTCATCGCCGGTACCCAGTTCAGTGGTTTTCAGCCACAGCGCGTTTTCATGCTCGTAGGTATAGCCGCTTTCAATCAGCTTTTGTACCGTTTCAGCTACTTTGCCATCGCTGTACAAAGAGCTTTCCAGATAATAGTTGTCGAACTGCAGGTTGAATGCCTGCAAGTCCAGATCCTGTTCATGACGCAGGTAGGCCACGGCAAAGCGACGGATATCATCCATATTGTTGATATCGCCGGAAGCGGTAATGGTTTGCCCATCGGCTGTTACCGATTTTTTATCAAGGAAGTCGCGGGCAATATCGGCAATGTAATCGCCACGGTAGCCATCGGCAGGGTATTCTTTTGAATCTGGGGTAATACCTTTGGCGTGGGCCTGCACACTGATGGTCAGGTTGTTGATTTGATTGCCGGCATCATTGTAGTAGAACTCGCGGTGTACTTTATAGCCACTGGCGGAATACAGGCGACAAATGCAGTCACCCAGCGCAGCCTGGCGGGCATGCCCGACGTGCAGCGGACCGGTGGGGTTGGCGGAAACAAATTCAACAATAACGCTTTCCCCATTGCCGGGGGCATTGCCATATGCGCTGCCTTGTTCCGCAATGACGTTGGCCACGGCCTGATGGGTAGCCTGGGTAAGACGCAGGTTGATAAAACCCGGCCCGGCAATTTCGGCAGCGGCCAGAAAAGATTTCGTGTCTTCATTACCCAACAGGGCATTGACGATTTCCTGTGCCAGTTCACGCGGATTGCGTTTGTTGGGCTTGGCCAGTTGCATGGCAACGTTGGTGGCAATATCGCCATGTTCGGGTTGTTTGGGGCGTTCCAGTTTGATAACCGGGTTGCTGCCGGGCAGAATGCCTTCAACAGCGGTGGCCAGCGCGGCCTGGATTTGTTGTTGTAGCTCTGGGAGCATAGGAGTTGACTGTATAAAAAAGTGGTAAAAAAGCCGGCAACATGATGATTGTCATGAAGAGAAGAGACCCGCCAGCCTGTTTAATGAATCTTGAAAATTGCCATAATCATAGCATATTGACCGTTTTTAACGGCCAGATCGTTGTTACCTTGTTTCCTTTAGCGCTGGAAGCGGGTGTGGATATGGCAAGTGTTTTGTACCCAGGCTGCAGGCCTTTCTGTATCGCGGGAACCCGAGAAAACGCATGCGTAAATACCCTAGCTGGCAAGATGGATTTACTGAACTTTTTCCATTATACTTTTTCAGCCCGAATGGGTGATGGAGTTTACTTTCAATTTACTAATAGAGCATAAAGATAATGAAAACCTTATTGCGCACAACATGCCTGGCTTTGATGCTGGCCTTACCACTGACTGCTTGCAAAACATTGCAAGGTGGCGGCACTTCTGGTGCCAACAAATATGACATGACTTATCTGCGTACCCAGATTAAGCCTGGTGTCACAACTTCTGAGGAGATCATTAGCCTGTTTGGCCAACCGTCCTATCGGGATGATGGAGCGAAAGGGCCTAATTATTGGGCTTATGAAGAGTCCAAGGATAATGCTTTGTTTAGTTCCGCCATGAGTTCTTTGGGGCTGGGTACCGCTGGCAATGCGATGTCTGGCAATCGTAGCCTGAATATCCACTTTACCAATAATCGCGTGCACGACTTTAACGTTACCCAATAGTAACGTTTGAAGGAGTTGGTTTTGGCCAGTTGGTAGGCCCCTGTTATGTTTTTATAAGCCTCCCCGTTTCGGGAGAGGCGAATGAATTGATTGGCTTTCGTGTTGTTGCTAGAAAGGGGCATCCCAGTGTAAGTTTTGTTTAAGCCATTGTTTATAGGCAGGGACATCTATTTCTCCTACGATGCGATGAGAAGGACCAAAACGTCCGGGAGTGTCGGGGTGTTTATCAATGCGGCGAATGAATGGCTCTAATTCTTCCCTTATCGTTGTACCCAGGGTGGGGTGATCTTTCTGCCATAGGTTTCTTTCGTTGTGACCGGCTGTCTGAACGTGCCTGTCCCGAAGGGGGGTGGTGCCACCGTTATCGGGAGTGCCATGCATGAAAGGGTTGTCTACACGTTGCAGGTTTTCTGGGTAGTATGCATAATCTTTGTAGAAATCAAGTGGATCTAATGAAACTCCTGCTTGTGTAGCTTGCCAGTGTATCCAGGCTAGGGAAATATCACCCAGATCGCTATATTGTCCTGGTCTGGGGTTGTTTCGGTCGTTGGGATCACTATCCCAGACAATGCCACCAATGTCTGAGTGGGCTCCGATAAAACCCTGTTCAATATAATTGTTACCGCTACCTGTAAGTATAGTTACTGGGAAGAGTTCTCTGAACTCGTGTATTGCCACGGCATGTGCAACCCATTTCCATTTTTTGGGTACATCATAATCCATTTCATGATTAGAGCTACCTCTGCTACCCAATTGGGTAACGTTGTCGAAAAGTCCAATAAAACGCAGGTCTAGGCAAGCCTGTATGGTTTTTAGTTTGTTGTTATTTACTGCGTCATGATAAATATAAGTGAATAAACCATTTTCATCAGTATGCTCGGCAAGTAAGTTAGCAAAAATAAGTGCAAAGGTGGCTCCTCGGGAAAAGCCTACTAGGTCAATAGTAAAAGAAGGGATGAATGAGGGGTCCCTCACAATAGGTATGGGCTCTTTCTTTCCGTAGAAGTATGGATCAATTTTCTTAAATAGTTTTTTGAGTTGTTCTTGAATAATAAATTGTGTTTTAGTAGCAGATAAGAGGTCAATGGTAGTACTCATATCATCAAAATAAGGAAGGGCACCAGAGCCCTCAATGTAACCGCCCTTTTCTCCTCGGTATAAACGTTGAAATTTGCTGACATTACTGTGGGAATATTCATTATTATTGGTTCCATCAAAAGCAAAGAGTAATAATCCTAAAGGGTCAGTAAAGCGGCGCGGCTGTTGGGCAGCATAGCCAAATGGATCGTTATTGGTTGTTGGTCCAATTGGATCCGGCTCCAGATAATGTCCTGCTTCGGGGTCATAGTAACGTTGCATGTTGTAATGCCAGCCGGTTTCTTTATCGTAATATTGTCCGGGCAGGCGCGGGTTGAATTCAATATCGGCATGCAGAATATGGCTTTGTCCAGTAGGGCTGTTATGGGCTAGCCAGTGAATTTTCTGCTCTTGGTCAGTCACCATGAAAGGTTGGCCGATGTGGTCTGTATGAATGAAATACAATTTTGACTGATGAGGTTGTTGGGGAGGTAGTGCTTTTTGGGCTGATGCGTCATGTGGTAAAGCGTATTCATAGGGAAACATTGCTTTTTCATACTCAATGAAAGCCACAGGCAGATTGCCAGCATAAATATAGCGGCGGTCAATATTGCCATTCAGTCCGCGCCGTGAGTGCTTGTCTTTATAAGTGGTCCATTCACCGGATAACTTATTGTTTTCATAGTAATAATAGGTGTGGCTGTTTGGCGTTTTTTTGAGGATTCGTTGACCGAGTGCGTTATAAAGATAGGTGGCAATCGGTTTTTTGTCTTTGCTTATGAAACGAAGTCTACGACTGGCATCGTAAATAAGATCAAACTCATTTATCTTGAGTGGCAAACCGCTGGCATCACGTTCAATAGCGGGTTTAATGGTATCGCTGCCATTATAATAAGCGGCACTGGAGCCATCCTTGTTCCAGGCATAATGGTGTTGGCCAGACAGATCCTGTTCTTTATATTGGGCGCTGCTTTTGGTGCTGATCATTCTTTGGGAAGGATCATATGCATAATTGCGGCCTGCTTCGTATTTTGCGTCTGGCACAATGACGGTTTCGCTGTGCAGGGTGTTGTCTTCAGAGAAATCCAGTGTCTGGGTCCAGAACCGTTTGTCTTTATTCCATAAGCTAAGCTGGGTTTGTCCTGCATCGGTCTTAAGGGCATGAAAGGCCAACTGGTTGCCCAGCACATAGCCTTTTTCGGGAATGCTGGAATCCATGATTAAATGGTGTTTTTTGCCGGATTGTTCGGTCCAAATGATAGTTTCAGGTTTGTTTTCCTGATTGTAAAAATAGCTTATATGTCCGCCTTCGGGTAAGTGGTGAATCCGGGTTTTTCCATCGTTCTCAAATGTATATTTGTCCTCAAAGCTGATTTGGGCTGCCTGTATTGGATTGCGTTCCGTACTGGCGATTAAAGTATTTTTCTGTCGTGTGTCATATCGTATTGTTTCCAAGTCATGCTGAAGAATGATGTAGTTTTTTTCAGGGCTTGTAAGAATTTTTATGGTGCTTGAAAGGTCTTTATCTTTTGAGGTTTCCGTCACCTTTGCAAGTTGCCCGTCTTTATCATATTCAAACAGAGCCCGGTCTCCATTGGCAAATTTCTGTTCAACCGGCTGGTTTCTGTCGTTATAGCGGGTGTGTTCGGCGCCTGTAATCTTGCTGAACCATGTTATCGGACGGTCTTTGGCATCGTAATGCAGTTGCAGCCCGGTCCAGGGTGAACGGTTTATGTCCAGTTGTCTGATATTGTCGTTTTCATCGTAATGAATCCGGGTGCCATTCAGGCTGGTCATTCTTCCCTTGCTGTCATACTCGGCTTGGGTGCCGGGTATGGCGCAACCATAACAGCCTGCTCCTTTGACTGCTTCCAGTACATATTTTCCACCCTTGATGGAAGTATGAAAATCGGTGTGCTTGCCATCGGTATTTTTAACACGCGTGA